>WRHG01000042.1 GCA_009783365.1 Clostridia bacterium
GAGCTTCTCCTCAAACTTGTCGCTTTCCGGCTGAAGCAGAATATTCGCCACCTGATTCATCGTACTGAGCAGCTGGGTGTTTCGGTCAATCTCATTCATCATTTGTTTGTATTCACGCAGGTCGCGCACATACCCGGCGACAACATAGCCGTTATTATGAGCGATGCGGATGAGCGTGACTTCGGTCGGAATCGGCGTGCCGTCCCGTTTTTGGTGCGCCCATTCAAAGACGCACCGGCCTTCTTCAAATGCTTTTTTTAGCTTAATAACGGCTTCCTCGGCGGAAAGCTTTCCATCGGGCTGATATTCCGGCGAAAAGTCATAAAAATGATCGATAAACTCCTGTCTGCCGCTCAGTTGGAACAGCCTGATGGTTCCTTCGTTGCATCCGGATAAGCGCAAGCTCCTATCCCACCAATTGCATGCAAACGGCATGGCGTCAAGTAAAAGCGTCGTTTGTTCGTGCGCTTCGTGTATGGCGGCCGCCTGTGTTTGGATGGTTATAAACGGCTTTGCGACTATGCCTGAAACGAAAATGGAAACGATGGCGCCCGCGGCAAGGAAGAACAAAGCGGATAACAGCAGCCCGTCTTGAATGTTTTGGAGAGGGCTTTCACTCAACGGGGCTGTCACGCCGATATACCAGCCCACCTTGGAGCCGGATACATGCTTATATACGCAAAGGCGTTCCGTTCCCTCAAAGGTGTATCGACCGGAGTTATGACCTTGATCACTTGTAATCATGGCTTTGTAGAATTCGCCTGCCGACGCCAGTTCCGGATCGTTTATTGCATCATTAATCAAATTGCGCTGCTCCAAAACCAAATCGGAGCGGAGGCTTGCGACAAACGCGCCTTGCGCGTCCACCATGAAGATACTGCCGGTCTGCCACAGCCGGTATTCCGAAAGAATGCCGGAAAAAAGCATCCCTGGAATCGTTGCAGATAAAACTCTGTCCGATCCCATCGGAACGAACACATGGATAACCAGATCACCGCCCGTGTTCGTATTATTATAATGTGCGGAGGTTAAAAAGGTATCGCCGTGCAGCGCTGAGTCGATATATTGGCTTTCCAAATGGAATACATCATGTTCTATTGGTGCGCCGTCATTTGCGATACTACCCGTTCGATCATATACCGTAAGCGAAATAAATTCTCCGAATTCCAACCGTAAAGCAGCCATTGTTTCCGCCATTTCCGCTTCGGAAACCGCATTGATCCTTGCGGCCATGGTTTCGGCGTTGGACTTCAAAAGCTTGATTTTTGTCGCGACCACAGTATCGGCAATATCAAGAGCCAGGGTTAGCTCATGCTCTATGGTCTCCGTCATATGCCGCTGGGTAAAGGATAAACTTAAAAAAAAGCTTGCCACCGTAAACACGAAAACAATCGCCATGATTACCAGCGCGGCCTTCACTCTCATCGACATTTGACACACTTCCAATTATGATTTTTATTTCGTGGCTTTGCAGTGCTGTCTTTCACATGCCGGTAGGCTTGGAACAGTCAGAATGATCATTTAAGACATACGCCGCTCTTTGCGTTGGCAGCAGAGCGTTGTGTTTACAAACGTCATCCTCCTGTCAACCAGCTTTCACTTCAGTATCGGTGGAGTCGTTTGCATGCACAAATTATACCACGCTACCAAGTATGTTGGCAATGGCATTGGCGGAGCCGGGAAGGTCTGCCAAACCAAGTGGATTTGCTTGTCAGGCACGCGCCCCCGCCCGCGGGGTATACTCTGCCCGGCGGTTCGGGCAGTTTATCCGCTTGCACAGCAGGCAGTTCACAAATTCGGTGGATGACCCGTAAAGAAGTCCCGAAGTTGACTTGGTGGGCAGCATCAGGAAACTTTCGGTCAGATGAATGCCGGTTTCCGGCCTTACGCCCCCAATAAGAAAAAAAAGCTGGTTTTGCTGCGTGATGGGCCAGTTCTCCACGTCGCCTGAACCGGGATTAATGGAAGAAAGGATATCCAGGCCGTACCGATTCTTCACGTCATCACGAAGCACATTGACGGCGTCATGTAAAAAACGTTCCTTGATGATATCCAACCACAGGCTTACCACATTATCCTTCTCCAAATGGGACCAGTCGTCCACCTCCACGCCGCATGTGCATACGTAGGCGAACACCTTGTGCACGTCCTCCATGCGGGCTGCCAATACATCGCTGGTAAAGGTCACGCCGCCGATAGTGACCCAGGGGGATTGGATTTCTTCCACATAAGCGGTCCTATAAAGCGCCTTTGGGCGAGCCAGCTCCCTTGCTTTGGCAAACAGTCCGGTTATCAGGTCAATATCCTCTTCTTCCTCCAGCCGCAATGTCTGAATGATATCCTCAAGGGTGACCGTAACAGGAATGTTGTCCAGCAAAAACCGTTCCATGGTTCTGTACTCCTTCCGCTGGTTTTCATATGATATCAAGTATAAAGGATCTGTCGCTTTCACTCCGGCAGGGTATGGCGGAGTCCGCCGCCGCGCGCCGTTATCTGCAGCAGCTCCGGCATGCCGCGCATCCCCCTTCGCCGGTCTCCCGCAAGCTGGGCGGCAGCGTGTCGCCAACGTCCTTCATGGCATGGATCATCTCGTCGCAAGGAA
Source organism: Clostridia bacterium (assembly GCA_009783365.1). The sequence goes on from WRHG01000042.1 coordinate 2,603, forward strand.
TGGGACAGCGGATGCCGGAAAGGGCCATCTGTGCCGCGGTCAGCGCCTGGGAAACGCCGCCCGCGTTGCGGTATACGCAGGGGACTTCCACTAAGCCGCGGACCGGGTCGCACACCAAGCCGAGGGTATTCATCAGCGCAAATGCACAGGCATCAGCAGCCTGCACGGGGGTTCCGCCATAGAGCTGTACCAGGGCGGCTGCGGCCATGCCCGCTGCTGTACCGCATTCAGCCTGGCAGCCACCCTGGGCTCCGCTGATGGTAGCGGATATGGCGATGACGCGCCCCACCGCCGCGCAGGCGAAGAGGGCCATCACCAGGTCGTGATCCGAAAAGTCCATTTCTTCCTGGGCGGCTAACAGCGCGCCAGGCACGATGCCGCAACTTCCCGCTGTGGGGGCCGCTACGATCTTGCCCATACAGGCGTTGCTTTCTGCCACGGACAGCGCGTAGGCCGCCGCTTTGCTCAGTATGCCGAAACGCTCCGGCTGGGCAGGAGCCGCCATAAGGGCTGCTTGCCCGCCCACCATACCGCTGATGGAACGCATCGTTGGGGATAGCCCTGCCTTCACGCTCTCCCGCATGACGGCCAGCGCTTTTTCCATACGCCGCAAAACCAGCGGCTCGCTTTCGCCGCTTTCGGCCGTTTGCCAAGCCAGCGCGGCGCCGCCAAGGGAATTTCCATGTTCCTTCGCCGCCTGCAGCAGTTCCGTGATGGTGCGCATCAGAATTCCACCTTTCCGATAAGTCCATGGGCATTGGTCCTCATAGGCAGATAGGTAAGGCGGAACACGCCGTCTAAGACGGACAGGCGCTGAAGAAGGGCATCATCCGCCGTGCCGTCAAGTTCCAGCGCCACCAGGGCCTCGCCGCCTGCGGAGCGGCGGAACACCCTCATGGTGGCGATGTTTAAATGGCTGGCTGCGATTTCTCCCGTCATCCGGGCGATCATGCCAGGGGTATCTAAATAGGTGATCACCAGGGTGTTTTCATGGCCGGTGATGCCGGCTTCCAAACCGTCTATGAGCTGGATCACTATTTCTCCGCCGCCAATGGAAGCGGCTTGGACCGATACCCGCCGGCCCTTCCCCCCGCTGACATCCAGCACCAGGGTGTTTGGGTGGGCATCCCGGAGGGATACGCTGTAAAAGGAATAGCGAAGCCCGGCATCCTGGGCCAGGCTAAGGCTGTCTCGAAGGCGGATGTCGTCCACATCCATACCCAGCAATCCGCCGATGACCGCTTTATCCGTTCCGTGGCCCAGGTAGGTTTTTTGAAAGGAGCCATGAAGCCCCACCCGCGCTTCCGTTGGCTGGGCGCCCAGCAGCAGCCTGGTGATTTTGCCGATGCGGGCGGCTCCTGCGGTGTGGGAAGAACTTGGGCCGATCATGATAGGGCCGATGATATCAAATAAGTCCATGTATTATTCCTCCGGCAGGGTATTACCCCGCGCTTCTTTGAGGGAATCATAGATGTCCGTTCACCCGTGCATAGGGAAGCAGGAGAATATCTTCTGAACAGGATGAAGCCCCGGGCGCTAGTTCCGAGCCCATGGGCTGTACAGCTCATCCGTGCAAAGGGATTCGATTTTTCCATCCGTCAGCGTGGCGAGACAGTCCATCAGCGCCGCTTCATCCTGTTCCTTCACAAGCAGGGTAAAGGTTATGTGGGTGGAAAACTGGGTGTCCTCCATGCGGACATGCATGCGGCCCAGGGCGTGCAGTACCTTATTCCATATAGGATAAGCCACCTCGAAGACCCAGCGGCGGGTAGCGTACATCGTGCAAACCCGGGCGGCTTCCATAGCGAGGGCGCATGTATGGGAGTAAGCCCGCGCAAGTCCGCCGGCGCCCAGCAGGATTCCGCCAAAGTACCGTGTAACCACAACGGCGGCATCCGTTACGCCCAATGCTTTCAGCCCTTCCATGATGGGTATGCCCGCGGTTCCGCCGGGCTCGCCGTCGTCGCTGTAGCGCATGATGCCCGCGTTTCGGCCGATGATATAGGCATAGCAATTATGGCTGGCGCCCCTGTGTTTACGCCGGATATCCTCAAGGAACGCCAGCGCGCTCTCGGCTGTGGCGACAGGGCAGGCGCAGCCGATGAACCGGCTTTTTTGTACTTTATACTCCGCCTCTGCCCGTTGCAGCAGCGTTTGATAGCTGTTCATTCAGCGCAGTATCAGGCGGCAGTGATTTTTCTTGCCTTTGCGCAAAAGAAGCCCCTCCGCGCCGATTTTTTCCGAGCTGATCAGGGTTTCGATATCGGTCACTCTATCGCCTCCCACCAACACGGCGCCCGCCTGTACCATTTTGCGGGCCTCACCCCGGCTGGCACACAGGCCGCAAACAGCCAGCAGGGTGGTGAGCCTGCCGTCCTCCGCCAACATATTCGCCGTGATTTCGAAAGTGGGCACGTTCTCCAGCGCGCCGCCGCTGCCGAAGAGGGCCTGGGCCCCGTCCTGGGCTTTTTGGGCTTCTTCCTCGCCATGGACGAGCTTCGTGACCTCAAAAGCCAGTACCCGCTTGGCTTCGTTGATATGCTCATCCTTCAGGCTGCCCAGCCGTCGTACCTCGTCCATTGGCAGGAAGGTCAGCAGGCCCAGGAAGCGCTCAACATCCGGATCCCCAACGTTGCGCCAGTATTGATAAAAATCATAGGGGCTGGTTCGCTTCGGATCCAACCACAGGGCGCCGGAAGCGGTCTTGCCCATCTTCTGGCCGTCATGGGTCATTACCAGGGGGCTGGTGAGAGCGAAAGCATCCTGCTGTTCCTTGCGGCGGATCAAATCCGCGCCGGCAAGGATGTTGCTCCACTGGTCATCCCCGCCCAGTTGGAGCCGGCATCCGTACTGTTTAAACAGGCAGAGAAAATCATAGCTTTGCATGAGCATGTAGTTAAACTCCAAGAAGGTCAAGCCCGCTTCCAGGCGGCGTTTATAACATTCCGCCGTGAGCATGCGATTGACGCTGAATAGGGCTCCGACATCCCGAAGAAAATCTATGTAATTGAGCTTTAACAGCCAATCCGCGTTGTTAAGCAGGAGAGCTTCGCCGTTGAAATCAATAAAGTGCGCGATCTGTTCCTTGATGCCCGCAATATTGCGAGCGATGTCCTCCGGGGAAAGCATCTGACGCAAGTCTGTCTTGCCGCTGGGGTCACCCACCATAGCGGTCCCGCCGCCGCACAGAGCGATGGGGCGATGACCGGCCCGCTGGAGATGAGCCATGGCCATGATGGGGATGCTGTGGCCTACATGTAGGCTTTCCGCCGTGGGGTCAAAACCCACATAGAAGGTCATGGGTCCTCTTTCAAGGGCTTTGTACAGGTCGTCCTCAAAGGTGACTTGCGCCAGGAAACCGCGCTCTTTCAGGATATCCAAAACATGCATGGCCATTGCTCCTTTGTTTGATAATCGATCCGTCGCCAGCCTAATACCGCGTAAATAATTCCCGCAGTATTGCCATGCCATCGCCGATCTGCTGAGTCGTTGAGTTGCTGAAATTCAAACGGAGAGTATTCTCATGGCCGCCGTTCGGGAAGAAATGCGTACCCGGCACATACGCAACATTCTTCTCAAGCGCGCCCTTCAGCAGGAGGGCAGCGTCCAAGTTTTCCGGCAGGGTGACAAAGATGAACAGTCCGCCTTCCGGGCAGGTATAGCGAAATCCCGGAGGGAAGGCTGAAAGCGCCTCCAGCATCCGGTTCATTTTCTCGCGGTAACCGGGCAAGATGGCCTGGATGTGCGGGGCCAGGATGCCGCGCCGCAGGTACTGGTCCACAATGGCCTGAGTCAGAGCCGGCGTATGAAGATCCGCGCTTTGCTTGCCAATAGCGCACTTGCGGAGGATATCCTCCTGGGCAACTAGGTACCCTACCCGAAGACCGGGGCTGATGGTTTTACTGAAGCTGCCCATGTATGCCACATGACCGGACCGGTCAAAGGATTTAATGGGGAGCAGGGGGCTCCCCGTATAGCGCAGATCCTTGTAGGGGTCGTCCTCCACCACCAGGAAGCCGTACTTTTCCGCCAGTTGTGCGACGGCCTCCCTGCGCCCGGCTTCCAGGGTGAGTCCGCTGGGGTTTTGGAAGGTGGGAATGGTGTATAGCATCTTGGGGCGGTGGGTTAAGACCGCCTGCTCCAGCTTTTTCGGTATCATGCCATACTCATCGCTTTCCACGGAAATAAGCCGGCTTTGAGTCAGCCGGAGGATTTGCATATTACCCAGGAAGGTGGGGCTTTCCACCAGCACCGTGTCTCCTGGATTAAGAAAAGCGGAACAGAGCAAGTACATGCCCTGGGTACTGCCTGTGATTGGCAGCAGGGTTTCCCTGGGCGCATCAGCGCCCATCAGGTGAGAAACATAATCCTGCAGGCTTTCCAGGAAGGGCGGGTACCCTTCTGTGGCCCCGTATTGTAAAATTCGTTTGCCATCCTGCCGCAGCACATCCCCGGCGATCTCCGCGCACTGGGTGTCCGGGAGGGCCTCTGCGGCGGGGTTGCCCCCGGCGAAAGAAATCATGCCCGGTTGGGACGCGATTTTAAAAATCTCCCGGATAGCGCTTCCCGTGATGCCGTCAAAACGCTTGGCAAAGCTTAGCCCCTGTGGAATCATAAACACCCCTCCTAGTGAATCGATCAAAAGCTGGTGAAGGATTCTGAACTAACGCCCGTAATCCTTTCTGCCCGCCAACTTCGCATGGATGATTTCCAGAGACAGAAGTTTATCCGTCACCTGTTCCACGCTAAGTTGATGCGTATTGTGGCTGGTGTAGTCCACGATATCCCGGGCCACCACGTCCCCTTCCAAAAAGTATTTATCATAGTTGAGGTCACGGGTTTCCGCCGTTATGGAAAAATAATCTCCTTGGTCCGTACCTCGGATTCTCTCCTCGCGGGTTAACAGGGTTTCGTATAATTTTTCTCCATGGCGGCTGCCGATCACATGGATGGGGTGGTCAGGGACGCCGAACAATTGGCATACGGCCTTCACCAAGGTGTCCATGGTGCAGGCGGAGGTTTTTTGCACAAAGAGCTCGCCGGGACGGCCTTGTTCAAAGGCGAAATGAACCAGTTTTACCGCTTCGTCCAGCGTCATCAGGAAACGCGTCATGCACGGGTCGGTGACGGTGAGCGGCTGGCGGGCGAGGATTTGCTCCATAAAGAGCGGTATCACGCTTCCGCGGCTGCCCATTACATTGCCGTAACGGGTACAGCAAATAACCGTGCTTTGCGCCTCCCTGGCGCGGGCGGAGGCGACCTTTTCCATCATCGCCTTGCTGATCCCCATGGCATTGATGGGATAAGCCGCTTTGTCTGTGGACAGGCAGATAACGCGCTTCACGCCCGCGTCAATGGCGGCGGACAGCACATGGTCGGTTCCATGTACATTGGTCAACACGGCTTCCATGGGAAAAAACTCGCAGCTGGGAACCTGTTTAAGCGCCGCCGCGTGGAAAACATAATCGGCGCCCTTCATGGCTTCACGAACGCTATGGATGTTCCGGACGTCGCCGATGTAAAAGCGCACTTTTTCATTTTTCAGCGCTTTTCGCATATCATCCTGCTTTTTCTCATCACGGCTGAAAATCCGGATCTCACCGATGTCCGAATTTAAATAGTGCTTCAACACCGTATTGCCAAAGCTGCCGGTGCCTCCGGTGATCAGCAAAACCTTGCCAGCAAGCATATTTCCGACCTCCATCATCCTGGTTTTTTCAGCCGTAAAAGGGCTCCCGATTCATCCGGCTTACGCCATACCGACTCATCCACGATTCTTGTATAACTCTGGATGATCTTCACCACCTTGGAGCTTACATTTTCATCCGCATAGTCCGGAACAGACGTACCGAAATCTCTGTTTTGGTTCATGCGAACCGCGATATCCACCGCCTGTATAACCTGTGGAGGACGGATGCCGCCAATGATGAAATGACCATTCTCCATTGCTTCCGGCCGTTCTGTGGAAGTTCGAATGCATACCGCCGGGATGGGGACGCCCATTGACCAGAAGTAGCAGCTCTCTTCCGGAAGGGTACCGCTGTCCGATACCACGCAGAAAGCGTTCATCTGTAGATTATTATAGTCTATAAATCCCAGGGGTTTGCTTTGTTTGACCCGGCTGTCAAAAATAAATTCACGTTCCTCAATCAGCTTGGCCGAGCGGGGATGGCAGGAGTAGAAAACCGGCATATCATAGGTTTCCGCCAATGCGTTCACCGCGTTCATCAGTTCCCAAAAGTTGGACGGCGTATCCAGATTTTCCTCCCGGTGGGCCGACAGCAAGATATAATTCTTCGCTTGCAAACCAAGCCTCATAACAATATTTGAGGATATAATGCTGCTCCAATAGGTATGCAGCACTTCCGCCATAGGCGATCCGGTCACGTAGGTACGCTCTTTGGGCCTTCCTTCGGCATGGAGGTAGCGGCGGGCATGCTCGGAATAGCATAGGTTCACATCCGAAATGTGGTCCACGATCCGGCGGTTGCTCTCTTCCGGCAAACACTCATCAAAGCAGCGGTTGCCTGCTTCCATATGAAAAATGGGAATATGCAGCCTTTTGGCGGAAATGGCGGATAAACAGGAGTTGGTATCCCCTAAGATCAGAAGAGCGTCTGGCCGTTGGTCACGCATGAGCCGGTAGCTCTTTGCGATGATGTTGCCAAGGGTCTCCCCCAGGTCCTCCCCAACGGCGTCCAGATAGATATCAGGCTGCCGGATCCGCAACTCCTCAAAAAACACCTGGTTTAGCTCATAATCGTAATTCTGCCCCGTATGCACCAATATCTGATCAAAGTAAGCATCGCACTTTGGAATGACAGCCGCCAGACGGATAATTTCCGGCCTGGTTCCAACGATGGTCATAAGCTTCAAGCGATTCGGCATATTTCCCTCCCATGGCAGCAATACATGACGGTGAACCGTCAATACTTCATTGCCTTTCCATATTGTCCAGCATACCAAGGATTTCCTCATCCTCGCCCCGGTAATTCACGATGAACCGCAGCCTGAACGCCACCGTGCGCCCATAAGCGGCGTCGCTGAAAAACTGTCCGGCCAACTGCTTGGCGCGATTGCTCGTGTCAAAATAGACGTAGAGCATTTCGTTTTCAATCCGGAACAGATACCAGGCGCTCTCATTCACGATGGGCATGTCCACTGTTTGATCAGTTTCCGCCAGAAGCGTATATGTGGAGTCGTATCCTTGCTCCCGCAGCCAATTCGCCAGCGTTTCCAGTTTTGAAAGCGTGTTTTCGGGGTGGCAGGAGGAAGCCGCCAGCGCCACAAATAGCAGCAGCGGCGCGATGCGCAGTCGTACCATCCTCTTCATCTCGTATCTCCGCATGCCTCAGTTCCCCCCGATGGTTAATTCTCCCGCATCCACGCTTGGGCTTCCCATACCTCCTCTTGGAAACCGGAGATCGCTTCCGACGGCGCGTATGCTTTTTAGCATATCAAAGAAGTTGCCGGCAACGGTGATCTGGTCAACCGGCCGTGCCCTTGCGCCGTTTTCAAAGAAAAAGCCTTTTGCGTACAGTGAAAAATCGCCGCTGACCGCATTTGCGCCGGAATGGGTTCCTGCCAGTTCGGTGATAAGCACTCCAGATCCCGCGGCATGGATAAGTCCATCCAGATCGGTACTGCCCGGCTGAAAGTAGAAATTGGACGGCGATACCCGCACGGTGGCCGCATAACCTGCTTTACTGGCATTGCCTGTGGTGGGTACGCTATCCTTATGGGCGGTTTTCAGGTTGTGCAGGAAGGTATGGAAACGGCCGTTCTCAATCACCGTATGCTTTCCGGAAGGAACCCCTTCCGCGTCGAAAGGGCGGCTGCCCATACCGCCGGGCAGTAAGGGGTCGTCATAAAGGGTCACGCACTTGGCGGCGATTATTTCTCCCAGCTTTCCCTTAAGCAGGGAAAGGCCCTGCTGCGCGTTTTCAGCGGAAAACGCCTCGGAAAAAACCCCCAGCAAATCGCTCATGGCAGCGTTTTCAAAAATCACACGGTAGGAACCGGACGGGACGGATGTTCCATGGAGGTGCTCTACCGCAATTTTAGCCGCCCTGCTTCCAAGGCAGGCGGCTTGCAGCTGTGTAAAATCACGTCCTACGACAACGTCAAAGCCTGCGGAAACGCAATCACCCTCATTGGCTACAGGCTGCAAAGCCGCCCCGCAGAAATTTTGTGTATACGTTTTGTCCAACCCATGGGTGTTCACGATCCGTACTGTTTCCATACCCGTGAAAACAGAACAGTCCCCAACTTTATCAATCCGCCGGTCATAGTCCTTTGCCGCTTTCTCAAGCTTCAGCACATAATCCAGTTTTTGCTTCGGCGAGACATCCTGCAGGGCTGAATCAAAGAGCTGAATGGCAGGGTCCGCAGTCTTACCATCGTAGAGATAGGAACCATCGTCTTCCTCGCAAAGGCGCGCGCTCTCTAAAGCGCCCTTCACCAATTGATCAACGGCATCCTTATCAAAAGCTTCCGTATACGCGTATCCCATTTTCCCATGGAGCATAGCACGAAAACCCAGGCCCCGGGTATTGTTGGCGCTGTAGTGGTTGATTTCTCCTTCCACGGCCATGGCCTCAAAGCTTTCCTTCTCAAGAAGATACGCTTCGGACGCTTCAAGCCCGGCTTTCTTGGCTTCGGCAAAGAGTTTTGTGATGAATACATTCATGTTTCCATCCTCCTTCAAGCGCATCCGCCCACGGTTATGGATTTGACACGAATCATGGGCTGGCCTACATTGGTGGGTACATTGCCGCTGATGCTGCCGCACATACCGCCAGCCATGGTCATGTTTTTACCAACTCGATCAATCTGCTTAAGAATGTCAGCACCCTTGCCTATGAGGGAGGCGCCGCGCACGGGCGATTGAATCTTGCCGTCCCGTATCAGATACCCTTCTTCCACGGCAAAATTAAACTCGCCCGTAGCCGGATTTACAGAGCCGCCGCCCATGCGCTTGGCATAAAGGCCGTTGCCCATGGTAGCGATCATCTCCCGCTCGTCGTCGCCGCCCGGAGCAATATAGGTATTATGCATACGGGAGGTGGGGGCGAAAGCGTAACTTTCACGCCGGCCGCAACCTGTGGGCTGCATATTCATCCTCTTGGCGTTCAACTTATCCACCAAGTAATTTTTTAGAACGCCGTTTTCAATCAAAACCACTCGGTTGGTGAAAGCGCCTTCGTCGTCCATGTTTTCGCTGCCCCATTCGTTGGCCATGGTTCCGTCGTCTATGGCTGTCACACAGGGGGCGGCTACGTGCTGTCCAAGCTTCCCGCAGAACTCGCTAAGCCCAAAGGCTACGGAGGTGGCTTCCAGGCTATGCCCGCAGGCTTCGTGGAAAATCACACCGCCAAAACCGTTGTCAATCACCACAGGCATTTGACCGGCCGGGCATTTGGGCGCGTACAGCATGGTTTTGGCAATCTCTCCAGCCTTACGTCCTACAAGGTGGGGATTCACCCTGGACGTAAACAATTCATATCCCATCATTGCCCCCGGTCCCTCATGGCCTTGCTGGTTTTCAGCGCCGCTGCTGGCGACGGCCTGACACACCAGGCGCGTATAGACGCGCCTGTCCTCTGCAAAAAGTCCGTCGCTGTTGCAAATGAGCACATCCTGCTCACTGTCGCGATACAGGCAAATAACCTGCGTGATTTCCGCTCCCACTTCCCTGGCGGCTCCGTTGGTCATCCGCAGTACCTCAATCTTTTTTTTGGTTTCGGCGGCGGAAGGGGCGATGGCTATGGAATGAGCATTCTTAATCTTTGTTTGTAAAGGAGGGTTGGATGCCGCGCCCGCTCTGCGCTCCCTTACGGCTGCAGCCGCGTGCATGCCACACCGTAATAACCCCTCCCGGTCTGTTGCGTTTGTATATGTGTATATGGCGTTCAGGCCCACAAAGACCCTCAGCCCGGCGCCGTGCAGCCGGCCGGACAACACGGTCTCCACCCGGTTGCCCCGGAACATCAGGGAATGATTGCGCCGGTCCTCCAAAAAGAGTTCGGCAAAATCCCCGCCGGTAGAAAGCGCCGCGCCCAAGGCGTCCTGAGCGGTTTTGACATCCAACATGGTGCTCCTCCTCTCCGCCCGTGCGGATTTCGCCTCAAAGAATGCTGGAATAGTATAGCATGTTTCAGGAGAAACGTACAATCACCGGAGACCGGCGGAGGCGCGAAAAAAATGGGCCGGCCGCTTCGCCGCCGAGCAAAGGGACCGGGC
>WRHG01000043.1 GCA_009783365.1 Clostridia bacterium
ATTCGTCATAATCCGGGTGGACATGCCCTTCGGATACCGCCCCCGGCGGTACGATCGTGTATACCAGGGACACACGTTCTTCCCCCGTGGTTTGCGGAGAGACGATCAGGCGGACCTGCCTTGTAACACCTTCCCCAAATTCTTCACAGGGAAAATTGAGGGTATCATAAAGCATGTTTTTTCTCCTTCTTCTATATATCGCTGTGGCGGGCACTAAATGTACAGCACTTCCCTCGCGGCGTCCGCAATGCGCTGGACCGACGGTACAGTTAGCTTCTCTAGCTTTTGCGAATAGGGGATGGGCGTCTGAAAGGCCGTTACCCGTTTAACAGGTGCGTCCAGGTATGAAAACGCCCGATCAGACAGGATGTATGCGAGTTCCGCTCCGATTCCGCACATGGCGTGAGCTTCGTGGACGACCACTGCCCGTCCTGTCTTTTTCACGGATTGGATAAGGGTATCCTCATCCAGCGGCACCAGTGTACGCGGGTCAATCACCTCTGCGCTGATGCCCTGCTTCGCCAATTCCGCCGCTGCCTCCAACGCCCGTAATACCATCCACGATGTGGCGATGATTGTTACGTCCGTACCTGTTTGCTTGACATCCGCTTTGCCCAGCGCAATGGTATACTCCCCTTCAGGTACATCGGAGCGCGTCTGATAGAGCATCTTGTGTTCAAAAAACATGACTGGATTGTTATCACGGATGGCGGTTTTCAGTAAACCCTTCGCATCGTATGGTGTCGAAGGCATTACCACCTTGAGGCCCGGAATGTGGCAAAAAAAGGCTTCCAGGTTCTGGGAATGCTGCACGCCGTTGCCCCGGCCCGACCCCTGCTGGGTGCGGATGGTCAGGGGCACGGCGGCGGCGCCGCCGGAGGCGTAGCGGTACTTGGCGATCTGGTTGATCATTTGATCCATGGCGCACAGGATGAAGTCCACATATTGCACCTCGACCACCGGCCGCATGCCTGTCAGGGCCGCGCCCAGGCCCGCGCCTACAAAGGCCGCCTCCGAAATCGGCGTATTGCGGATACGGTCGTGGCCGAACTCAGCCAGCAGCCCCTTGGTACAGCCAAAAATACCGCCCATGGTCTCCACGTCCTCGCCCATCACGAATACGCTGGCGTCCCTGCGCATCTCCTCGGCCATGGCCTCCTTGACAGCCTGAACATAATTCATATTCATTGGGCGTTCGCCTCCTCTGAAAATACATTTTCCCACAACTCGGCATCCTCCGGCCAAGGGCTGTTTTCAGCGTATTCCTGAGCAGCGTCTATTTCCCCGCGGATCTGTTCCTTCATCGCGTCCAGGGCGTCGCATGTAATGGCGCCATTATCCAATAAGTGCTTTTCCAAAAACCGGATAGGGCACCGCTTTTTCCACGTCTCAACCTCCTCCACGCTGCGATATCCTCCCAGGAAATACCCATCCCCGGGATAATGACCATCCCAGCGATAGGTCTTGGCTTCGATAAGGGAAGGGCCGCCGCCCTTTCGCGCGCGCCGAATCGCGGGGGAGAGCGCCTTTTCCAGCTCAAACACGTTATTGCCGTCCACCGTAACGCCCGGCATGCCGTAAGCTGCCGCGCGTACGGATACATCCTCCACGGAAAGGCTTTCCTTCACGGATGTAAACACCTGTTACAGATTATTCTCACATAGGTAGATTATGGGAAGCTTCCATACGGCCGCCAGGTTCATCGCCTCGTGGGTAACGCCTTCATTGGAAGCGCCTTCGCCGAAAAAGCAGACAACCACGCCGCCGTTTTTTTTATGAATGCCCAATGACATCGCCGCGCCGCACGCGATAGACATGCCGCCGCCTACGATGCCGTTGGCGCCCAGGTTCCCAAGCGCTAGGTCGGAAATATGCATGGACCCGCCTTTGCCCCGGGAATATCCTGTTTGACGCCCATATAGTTCGGCCATCATTCTGTCCGTTCGCATGCCCTTTGCAAGGCAGTGCCCGTTCCCCCTATGGGTACTGGTGATGAAGTCCCGCCCGTCCAAGAGTTCACAGGCTGTGGCCGCAACCGCTTCCTCGCCGATATATAGGTGGATGGATCCCGTCACCACCCCCTGTTTATAGAGTTCCATGGCTCGGGTTTCAAACGCCCGGATACGGTTCATAATCTCATAGATGTGCAGTTGTTGCTTTTTTGTCAGCATGCTACCCTTCCTTCACTGTTCGTGTTGAATATAATGAGGTATGGTTTCTCGCGCCGTAGCGATTGGCCGGTGTGAACTATGCTTCCAGCGTTCAGTTTAGTCCCATCTTATGACTTTGAGGCATGGCTGTCAAGCTGGCCGTTAAGGAAGGATAGGCAGTTGTCAATAATAGCGGCGCGATGGTATAATCATGATAGGAAGCAATGGACTTTTTGGTATCGTTTCCATAAAAACAAGCGCCTGTTCTATACAATCCAGCGGGACAGCCTAAGAGGAGGATCATTGTGATGAAAGCCCATCAGTTCGACTACGATGTCTACGAGCGTTTTTGCGAGGAAAACAATCGAAAGGCGCAAGCGTTCGCTCGTGGTGATTTTTTGCCTGTGTCCCAATGGACGCTTGGCAAAAACGCATATGCCGCCAACTCCAGGGACAAGGAGGCCATGCTGGCCGAGCAGTTGGACGCCATTACCCAAGTGATGGAAACTCCGAATGACTGGATTCCTTACCTGGAACCGTGGCACGGCGTAGGCGTTTTTGCCGAGGCGTTCGGCTGCCCATTTACATGGACGGAAGACAACGCGCCCTGGACCCGGACGATTATCAGCGATCTGGAAAGCTTACAAAGGCTTTCCAAGCCCCGGCTCAAGGATGCTAAGCTTTTGCAGTATGTATTGCGAACGACGGAGTATTTCAATGAACAGACGAAAGGCAGGCTCTCCATTGCCGCCACCGATACGCAAAGCCCTGTGGATACGCTCACGCTGATCTGCGATCCCACCTGGTTTATGACAGAAGCATATGACCATCCGGATGAATTTCATCGGGTATTGTCTGACATCACAGATCTAATCATTGAGTTCACCCTGAAACAGCGCGATTTGTGCACGAAGCCCATAGGACCAGGCCACACCATGTGGTCTCCTGATGTTTTGGGCGGCGGGATCTCCATATCCGAAGACGTATTGGTCATGATGGACCCGGATTTTTACGATGAATTTGCCAAACCTTACAATGAGCGCATTGCGAAGGCGCTGGGCGGCGGCGCCATCCATTCCTGCGGCCCGTGGGCCCACAACTTTGATCGGGTTAAACAAACCAGGGGCCTCACCATGGTTGACCTGGCGATCAGCAAGGTTTTCGATCCGGGCCCCAATCTGCCGGAAACGGTGGTTATGGGCTTTGAAAATACCGATATTCCCGTTCAGGTACGGGCGGATTATCGGGATGAGGCGAAATTGAATACGTTGCTCCGCTCCGATGTTCGCACCATCCTCACATTATGGTGGGATGACGCGCCGGCGGTTCGCACGTACAGGTATCAGGAAACCAAAGCGCGATGGGAAGCATACCACAGCTGACGCGCCGTAAAGATCATACTCAGAAAAGTTCCAAATTACTGCGCAGTATAATACGCGGATTCAGCAAAACCGTATCCTCCACCTGCAGCCCGTCCGCGATGGCGTGATAGAGTTTTTTAAATCCCTGCCGCCCCTGCTCGTACTGGTTTTGAAAAATCGACGCCGCTACGATACCCTGCGTCATATACTCTCGCAGCTCCTGATAGATATCCGAGGTGATAAGCAGGATCTTTCCGGCCAAATCCCGCTCCCGGATTGCGTGGATCACCTCTCTGGAATTGAAGGAATTCACGTAAATCGCGCCAAGATCAGGACACTCGGTGAGGACCCGATGGGTTTCTCGATACGCCAGTTCTTCGGAATCGTAGTGATAATAGACCATCGCGATGCGCAAAGGGGTATCAGCCGCCTGCTCCTGAAAGCCCACCACCGTCTCGCTGTGTATGCTGTGGCCGGGCAAGCCGCCGGATGCGATAGCCACGCTTTTCCCCCGATCCATCCATCGGTATAGGAGTTCGGCGGCTATACGGCCAGCCACCCTGCCATTGTATCGGAGGCAGAATTGCCGGAGCATTGGGTCTATATCGTTAACGGCTGTAGCCACAAACACGCCTTTTTCTTGCAAGTAACGAAAGCCTTCCACTTCTTTGGCGCATATCAGCGCGCCATCATATCCCTGATCCGCCACGCTTCGAAGAATGTGCCCCAAGTACGCTTCTCCTTCCGGCCGGTTTGAGAGGCCTTCGCCATAGCTGAAATACTCCACGTTGATATTGAAATCACGCAGTTCTTCGGCGGCGCTGCGGGCGCCGTCCATAAAGCGGTTATGAAATTCAGGGAAATTAGTATAGCCCAGCACGGCTATGGTTACCGGTCTGCGGGCCAGGCTCCTCGCAAGAAAATTGACTTGGTAACCCATCTCCTTGGCCTGCCGCAATACCAAAGCCCGCGTCTTTTCACTCACTTTAGGCTTTCCGGTTAGGGCGCGGTTCACCGTAGCCGTGGAGATACCCAGTTCTTTCGCAATATCGTAAATCGTCACTCTTTTACGCATTGTCCGGATCACTCCATTTTTTTGATGGACAATTCATCCGAATCATGTTACTACTATGCTATCACCGATGAAGGAATTTTGCAAACCGGGAAAGAGGAGATTCGTATGGATTTTGTAAGCCGCGTAAAGAGCAGCGCCCCCCCGGAGGGCCAATTCGAACTTTTTTGGCTGGGACAGGCAGGGTTTGTATGCAAGACGGCAGGAGGAAAGCTGATCGTAATCGATCCCTATTTCTCCGATTATGTGCAGCGCATCATTCCCGAGGAAGGACTCGGCTTTAAACGGCTTTCGCCGCCTCCCTGCAACGCGGATGATTTATCCATTGACGCTTTGATCATCTCCCACGAGCATGGTGATCACTTTGATGTGGACGCCATGCCCTTGATGCTGAAAAATGAGCGCATGCACGTATATACCAACAAGGTCGTATACGCGGAATTACTTCACATGAAAGTGCCGGAAACTCGGCTGCATCTCATGGAAAAGGGAATGTCATTGCTCCTTTGGGAGGAACTGCGCCTGACGGCTGTGGATTGCGACCACGGGGATCTGACACCTGAAGCGCTTGGCTTTATCCTGGACTTTTCCTTTACGAAAGTATACTATGCCGGAGACACGGCATACTCGCCGGACCGCCTCGAAGCAGCCATTCAGGCGAAACCGGAAGTAGCGCTGTTGCCCATCAACGGCGCCTACGGCAACTTAAACGGCATTACCGCGTCCCGGTATGCCGCCCTGCTGCAATCGAAGGTGTGCGTACCCTGCCATTTCTGGACGTTTCCCCTGCATAATGGAGACCCTCAGGAGATCATTGAAAACCTTCCAAAGCAGGCGAAGAATTGCTCTTTGCAGCTGCTATGCCAGGGAGAGGGCTTCCGGTATGGAAGCGCGAGCGTATGAAGATAGCGTTTGGCTATGGCACAGGAGTACAGGAGGCGGAAGTTCCGGACGGGAACCTTCAGGATGTACTCCTGCCCAATCCGGTAATCCAGGGCCTGACAGGAGAAGCGGAAGTCCGGCGTGCCCTGGCAGCACCCATAGGCGCCGATCGCCTGCGCAAGCTGGCGCGGCCGGGGGAGAGCGTCGTGATCGTCACCAGCGATATCACCCGCCCCATGCCCACGCCACTGGTAATGCCCCCTCTTCTTGATGAACTGTATGGAGCGGGCGTCCGTCCCAAAGACATTACCCTGGTTTTTGCTTTGGGAAGCCATCGGCCCCATACGCGGGAGGAACAGCGGAAACTGGCCGGTGAACGCGCTTATGCGGAGGTGCGCTGTATTGATTCTCAACCGGCCCGTTGCGTCCGGCTGGGATATACATCGAGGGGCACGCCTGTGGATATCGACAGCGTCGTGGTTCATGCGGACCGCCGCATCTGCCTTGGCAATATTGAGTATCATTATTTCGCCGGCTACTCCGGAGGCGCCAAGGCGTTAATGCCCGGCGTGTCCACCCGGGAGGCCATCCAGCATAACCACAGTATGATGGTCCTGCCGGAGGCGTGCGCAGGCAATCTGAAACAAAACCCCGTTCGCCAGGATTTGGAGGAAGCCGCCAACATGGTTGGCATTGATTTCCTGCTCAACGTAGTGGTGGATGAGCGGAAACAAATTGTCCGCGCCGTAGCCGGAGACGTGCGGCTGGCGCACCGGGAGGGATGCATGTTTTTGGACGGCTTGTACCGTACGGCCATATCAAAGCGGGCGGACATTGTGCTGGTCTCCCAGGGCGGAGCGCCGAAGGACTTGAATCTGTATCAGACCCAAAAAGCATTGGACAACGCCCGGCACGCGGTCCGTCAGGGCGGCGTGATCATCCTGATCGGTTCCTGCAAGGAGGGCCTGGGCGAACAAGTCTTCGAGGAATGGATCACGTCCGCGGTTACAGCGGACAGCATGATTGAGCGTATCGCAAATCATTTTGAGCTGGGCGGCCACAAGGCGGCGGCCATCGCCATGGTCTTGCGGCAGGCGGATATTTATCTGGTCAGCGAGTTGCCTGAGGCCTTTGTCCGAAGCATCTTTTTGCAGCCTTTCCCTTCGGCGCAGGCGGCGCTGGACGCAGCATTCGCAAAGCTGGGCCGCGACGCCAATGTGCTTGCCATGCCTTATGGCGGTTCCACCTTGCCCTTTATGGAAAGCGGTTCCTAACGCTGCTTTTTGATTGTTCTATTGATACCAGACATTCTCATCAAATTCTTCCAGCCACTGGATGGCCAGGCTGTTTCCTACGCGTTCCGCGCCGAATTCGATGGATCCGATGGCGTCCTCGATGTTCATGATCCAGCCGGAGGATTTTACCTTGCAGCGACCCGCGGCTGTAACCGCCAGCAACTTGACGTCGCCGAGCGTAAAACTCCAGTTGGGCGTGGTGCCAGTGGCTTGCTTAACATAGTCCGCGCCGGATTCGGCGACAAGGTTCGTGGCGATGATCTTTTCGGAATGCGTCAGGTAGTGACACTCTATGATGACCTTGACCAGCACATCGGCGCTCCGTGCCTTGACCGCGCTCACAAAGTCATTCAGTTCCGCGCGCACATAATCCACATCGCCGTCTTTCAGGCGTGATACGTTGAGTACCAGGTCCAACTCGTCCGCTCCATTTTCAATGCTGTCCAGCGCCTCAAAAATTTTCACCTTTGTACTGGCTGTGCCCTGTGGGAAGCCTACCACCGTGCCCACCTTAACGGCGGTGCCTTTCAGCAGGCGGCTGGCCAGCGGCACGTCATGAGGATTCACATAGACTGCGGCAAAGCCATAATCTATGGCCTCCCGGCAGAATTTTTCCACCTCCTTTTGGGGAACATGGGTTCCCAGGCATGAGTGGTCCATCTTAGCCGCGAATTCCTTCTTGGTAAGCATAGCGGGGATGCCTCCTTAACTATCATTTGTCAATAATCCTCTCCCAAACCCATTATCCAGATATTTGGAGAGAAAGTCAATTACCATCGTATATTTGACAATGGCAAGGCTTCCATGCTATATATATGCCAACAAAATGCAGGAGATGATACAGAGTGCAACGCTCCATTGCAATCGTCCAAACCAGTGCGGTATCCTCCCAAGAGCTCAAGGGCTTGTGCTCGGAGTTGCTGGCAGGCGTGGACGTTATACAAATCATCGACGACAGCCTAATCAGGGAGGTCAATGCGAACGGTGGTCCCACGGCTGGCGTGCGGCGCAGAATGTACGCCTACTTTCGGCAAGCGGAAAGTATGGGCGTGGACCTGATTCTCAATCAGTGTTCCAGCGTGGGCGAGGTGGTGGACGAAATACGGCCCTTCCTTTCAACGCCGGTTCTTAAAATCGACGAACCTATGGCGCGAAAGGCAGTGGAAACCGGTGAGCGTATCGGTGTGATCGCCACCGTAGCAACGACGGTAGGCCCCAGCGTGCGGTTGATTGAGCGGGCGGCCCGGGAAGCAGGCGTTGCAGTGCGTATTGAGGAGCATTTGGTTAAGGACGCGATGATGATTCTCATTGAACGCGGAGACGCCAAGCTCCATAATGAAATGGTGCGCGGCGAGGTGCTTAAGGCGTCGCAGGCAAACGATGTAATCGTGCTGGCGCAAGGAAGCATGACCGTGTTGCTCCCAGAGTTGACTGATGTGGCGAAACCTGTGCTGTCAAGTCCGCGGCTCGCGGTTGAGCACATTCGGTCGCTGCTGTTATCCTGACCGGAAGGAGGGCAAGCCATGGATCTGCTGATGGCGTTGGATTTTACGACCATTCCCGAGGCAAAGTTAATTTTACGGGAGGTAGGCGACGGCATCGACATCGTGGAGGTAGGCACCCCGTTCATTGTGCGGGAGGGTATGCGTGCCGTTGCGGAGATACGGCGCGATTTCCCCGCCGTCAGAATCTTTGCAGACCTGAAAATTATGGATGCCGGAGCTCAGGAGACCGAGTGCGCCATCCAGGCTGGCGCAGATATCGTTTCGGTGCTTGGGGTGGCGGCCGAAGCCACCATTTTGGCCTGTGTACAGACGGCTCATAAGCACGGCAAAGCGGTTTTGGCGGATATGATCGCTGTGCCGGACATCGCTAAGCGGGCAGCTGAAATTGACTTGCTGGGCGTCGATTACATCTGTGTGCACACGGCGTTCGATCTGCAGGCATCCGGAACCGATCCCCTGTCGGAATTATTGATCGTCAGCCAGGTGGTAAAGCAGGCCAAAGTTGCTGTGGCCGGTGGGGTTAGGCTGGAGACGCTGCCGGAAATCGTCAAGGCGCACCCATCCATCGTGATCGTAGGGGGCGCGCTCAGTTCAAAATCTGACAAACGGAAAGCGGCTATGGATATGCGGGCATTGATGAGAGCATAGGGAGGCATGAAAATGACGGTGACGGAATATGCCGTTCGGATTGTAAAAGAGCTTGAACGCACAATGATTGACACGGACGCGGTTCAAGGAGAACGCCTTGCCGACGCCATATTGGCGTCGGGGAAGGTGTTTGTAGCCGGCGCCGGGCGCAGCGGTTTTGCCGTTAAAGCCTTTTCCATGCGCCTGATGCATATGGGCTTTGACGCTTATGTTGTGGGTGAGACCGTCACCCCGAATCTGGAGCCAGGAGACCTGCTGATCATCGGTTCCGGCTCGGGCGCCACCGGCAGCCTGATCACGATTGCGGAAAAAGCGAAGAAACTCGGCGCAGTCCTCGGGCTCATCACTATCTCCCCGGACTCCCCCATCGGCGCCCATGCGGATATTGTGCTACGAATACCGGCGCCTACCCCAAAGGCAAGCGTTGACGCCCGTTTCACATCAATCCAACCCATGGGTTCCCTGTTTGAGCAGAGCCTGCTGCTTACGCTGGATGCCGTTATACTGCGGTTGATGGAAAAGCGCGGGCAGAATACGGACACTATGTTTACCAAACACGCAAACCTTGAATAAGAAAGGCCCTATCGATGAAAGCAGCCATTTTGTACGCGCCGGGCGATATGCGCGTCGAAACCATTGAAAAACCTATTTGCCCGCCCGGAGGCGCCCTGGTGAAGCTTCACGCCAGCCTGATTTGCGGCAGCGATTTGAAAATATACCAACACGGGCATCCCAAAACCCCCATGCCTCAAATAATCGGGCACGAATCCTGCGGTACGATTGAAGCGATCGACGCGCCGGGGTCCGGGCTGCAGGCAGGGGACCGGGTTACTATCCAAACCTCTATCCCATGCGGCAGATGCCTCATGTGTCAACAGGGCAGCTTTAACCTTTGCGAGAACCTGGAAGCGATCAGTTGGGGCCTCCCTGGAACCTTTGCAGAATATATCGCCATTCCACGCAACGCAATGGAACACGGCAACCTGATAAAGGTTCCCGATTCGTTGAGGGATGAGGAAGTTTGCCTTGCCGAGCCTCTTGCCTGTGTCATCAATGGGCAGGAACTGGTAGGTTTCTCACCCGGAGAAACCGTGCTGGTCATCGGTGCGGGACCTATCGGACTCCTTCACGCCGAATTGGCTCGCGCCGGCGGCGCAGGCCGCATCCTGCTGGCCGAACGTTCGCCCAACCGGCTCAAAATGGCGGAAGCCTTTGGCTATGACAGGCTGATCGATACGAAGGCGGGTCCTCTGCCGGAGCAGGTACTGACCGCTACCGGCGGCAGGGGCGCAAATGTGGTATCCGTTACGGCGCCTGCAAGGGCAGCCCAGGAGGCAGCCGTCGCATGCGCCGCATTGAAAGGGCGTATCAGTCTGTTTGGCAGCCTGCCGGCCGGCGACTGCGCAATCACCTTGGACAGCCGGGCTATTCATTACAGGGAGCTAAAAGTGTTTGGCGCATTTTCCTCCAGTGTGAACAATATGATGAAAGCCTTAAAGATTTTGGCTTCCAGCCGGATACGCACCGATTTGATTATAACGCATACTATGGCTCTTGAGCGCATTGTAGAGGGCATTCAGATAGCGATACGCGGCGAGGCGCTGAAGGTCCTGATCCGTAACGCGGAGGATTGCGTATGACACCCAAAGCGGTGTTGATGGGGGCTGGGCAGATCGGCCGCGGGTTTATCGGGCAGATTCTCTCAAACGCCGGATATGAGATCGTCTTTCTGGACGTGGACAGGAGATTGGTAGAGGCGATCAATCGTTATGGGCAATACAAGGTCATTGTGATGGGGGCCGAAGAACAGACTTACATCGTGGAGGGAATCCGCGCATATACTCCGGATGATCCCCGCGCAGTCGATGAGCTGGCAGACGCCGAGCTGTTAACAACGGCGGTAGGCCCGGACGTGCTTACACGAACGGCGCCGCTCATTGCCGCCGGCATTATACGTCGGTTTGAAGCGGGCTGTTCCCTCCCGCTCACCGTCATTGCCTGTGAAAACATGGAGTTTGGGAGCTTTCAATTGGAAAGCTCCGTACACGGCTTGCTCAACCAGAAGCAGTTAGCCTATTGCGGCCAGTATATCGGGTTCCCCGATGCTGAAGTGTCCCGTATGGTGATGCCGATTGAAGATGACAATCCGCTCACTGTAAAGGTTGAGCAATATGTTGAATGGGTCGTGGATTCGTCAAAGGTGAAAAGCGGCCTGGGCCAAATCAGCGGATTAAAACTGTCGCCAAAACCGGACGCCTATGTGAAACGGAAAATATTTACGCTGACCGGCCATGCAATGCTGGGCTATCTTGGTTATCAAGCCAACTATACGTATATATACCAAGCGGCCTTTGACGATCATATTTTTGAGACGGTGTTTGGCGCCCTTGTGGAATGCGGCAAGGGCTGGTGTATGGAATACGGCATGAGCCCCGAGGATTTTCATCAATACATCGCGCTTATGCTGCGCCGTTTCTCTGACGTCCGCATGAAGGACCCCTGTATTCGCGTGTGCCGACAGCCCTTGCGCAAGCTTTCCGCCAACGAACGTTTCATAAGCCCTGCAAGAGCGGCGATAAAGCACGGCATCCGTCCGTGGCACATCGTTCAAGGTATACAGGCGGCCATTGCCTATGATTGCCCCGAGGACGAGCAGGCGTCGGCATTGCAGGAAATGCTTCGCAAAGGGGGCAAAGCATTGGTTTTGGAAAAAGTTTGCGGGTTGACGAAAGATGATATGCTTTATGATATGATAGCGACCTCCGCCGGCGGCATAGCGCCGCCGGCGACCCTTAAGAAAGGCGGACCATAACCATGAAGATCGTTAAGGACGGTGGCCATAGGCTTTTTGAGCGGGATCCCGAAACTGCGAAAACCGTGTCAGAAATGCTGCTTGACCTCGAAAAAAACGGCATGGACGCGGTAAGAAGGTATAGCGTAAAATTTGACGGCTGGAATCCCGACCGCTTTGACCTCACCGATGCGGAAATCCAAAAGGCTATTTCCACCTTGGATAAGCAGGTGATTGACGATACGGACGATTGCCAGGGCAATGTACGTAAATTTGCCCAAGCACAGCTTGGAACCATGTTGCCGCTCGAGATTGAAGCGAAACCCGGTGTGATTTTGGGACATAAGCTGATTCCTGTAAATTCCGTGGGAAGCTATGTGCCAGGAGGCGCATATCCCATGTTTGGCTCAGCCCAGATGAGCATTATTCCCGCGAAGGTGGCGGGGGTAAAGCAAATCTCCGCCTTTACGCCGCCGGTAAAGGGAAAGGGCTTTTACGCCGCAACGGTAAACGCCATGTACAAAGCGGGCGCGGACAGGATATTCATTTTAGGCGGGGTTCCCGCCTTTGCCATGATGGCGTTCGGGATGGGGCAGATGGAGCCCTGCGATATGATCTGCGGCGCCGGCAATAAGTATGTGGCCGAGGCCAAACGCCAGTTGTTCGGCCGCTGCGGCATAGATCTTCTGGCGGGGCCCACCGAGATTTTGATCATCGCGGATGATTCGGCGGATCCTCGCATTGTGGCCTGCGACCTATTAGGCCAGGCGGAGCATGACCCCAACAGCGGCATTTGCCTCATCTGTTTTTCGGAAAAACATGCAAGGGATTGTATAAAGGAGCTTGACCTGCAGCTGGCGACGCTTCCCACCAAACATATCGCGGAAC
>WRHG01000044.1 GCA_009783365.1 Clostridia bacterium
GATTCCGCCCATGCCCAGCAATCCTGAAGCCGCCCGCCGCAAGCGGCGCCCGGGGCCGGTAAAGCATCGCAATATCCGTAAAAATTCGGGCCGGCCTTCTGGTTGTCCGTATTGGGCGTCACGCAGCCCTCTTTTTCCAGCAGGGTGAACAGCCTCTTTCGGTCCTCCGTTACATAGCGCATCAGAGCATGCATGGCTTCCGGGAAATCATAGTACCAATACATCATCCGGTCCATTCCCACAAAGCGGTGCAGCTGCCAGGAGAGGCCGAAGAAATACAGCCCGACCCATGCGTCGTAACCCTGCCTGGCGGAGTCGAAATGGTCAAAGTTGCCGAGGCGTACATCCAGTATTCCGCTCAACATCTCCTGGAGCATCGCCAGCCTGTTGAGCGATAGCTCCCTGTTAATCCGGATCTCGCGGGGAATAAGCTTTTTGATATCCTCCGGCGTTTGGACCGGGCTGTTAAACACATATCCCAAACGGGAGGAATCAAGAGCCTCCGCGCTTATCATCCGGACGTCGACCCCAAAACCGGAGAACGCCACATCCCATCCGATGCGCAGATAGGGCTCCACCACAATGTCGTCTCCAACCTCCTCCGCGTGCCGGATTGTCTCCAGCATCAGATATTCCACATTGCGAAGGTATTCATCCTGGCATTGCAGTTCCCGCTGTTCCACGTAATTGAAAATATCGTTGGGTTCCACGAGGATCATCGGCCGCGTGGGGCGAAGGCTGTGCAGATCCGTCCACAGCCGTTTGCGTTCCCGCATGGCGGGCAGTGAAGCCAGTTCTGCCCACTTTTCCGCCAAAGAGCGGATTCGGGAAACATCTTGCTTTTCCATCAAGCCTTTCCTCTTGCGATTTCTGCTCCCGATAGTTTGGCATAGAATTTTGCCAGGGCGCTATGGTCTTTTGCCCCAAAGCCGTCCGCGTGGAGCGTCTGCATCATTTCCATCACCTGGGCCGTGAGGGGCAGCGGAGCGCCGACGCTGTGGCCGGTATCCAACACATTCAGCAAATCCTTGATGTGCAGGTCAATCTTGAACCCCGGCTTGTCATTGCCTTCCAACATCATAGGCGCTTTCGCGTTCATCACGGCGGACCCGGCCAGGCCGCCCTGAATGGCTTGAAACACCCGCTCGGGGTCAACGCCTGTTTTTCGGGCGAGGGTCAGCGCTTCCGCAAGGGCCGCGATGTTCAAAGCCACGACGATCTGATTGGCAAGTTTCGTGGTATTGCCCGCGCCGATGGCGCCGCAGTGGACTGCGGACGAGCCCATCTTCAGCAAAACAGCTTCCTTAACCTCGTTGAACACGGCTTCGTCGCCGCCAACCATAATGGACAGGGTACCGTCAATCGCCTTGGGTTCCCCGCCCGAAACAGGCGCGTCAAGCATTTTTACGCCTTTTTCAGCGCATGCCGCGGCGATTTCCTGGGATGCCAGCGGCGCGATGGATGACATATCGATGAGCAGCGTTCCGGCCTTTGCGCCCTCCAACACGCCGCCTTCGCCGCAGACGGCGGTTTTTACCTGCGGGGAGTTGGGCAGCATGGTTATGACCGTCATACAGCTTTCGGCGACCGCCTTTGAGGATGCCGCCGCTTCCGCGCCGGCGGACGCCACGTCGTTAACATTTTCCTTGACGATATCATAGGCGACGACCCCGTGGCCGGCCTTCAGCAAATTCTTTGCCATCGGCTTGCCCATGATCCCCAGTCCGATAAATCCTATTTTCATACTTGCGGGGCATGTTCCGCGCCATTCGCGCCCGAACGCGCACGGTTTGGCGCGCGCATGCCCGATTCCCACCTTTCCTTTTTAGTTTGCCGGTATTCCTTACATGTCATGCTTTAGCGCGTCCCATTCCGCACAGGCCAAGTATCCGCCGTCAACGATCAAAGAGGTGGCGGTAATCCCGGAGGAGTCTTCACAGGAAAAATACAGGCACGCTTTTGCGATATCCAA
Source organism: Clostridia bacterium (assembly GCA_009783365.1). Next base: position 1,973 of record WRHG01000044.1, read on the forward strand.
AGGATACAGCGGTATGTTCATGGGTACGCGGGCCAGTCTCTTTTTGTAATGCACCTCCGGGTCTTTTTCCGTGTTTAGGTGCGTGCGGAGCAAAGGCGTGTCGGTGATTCCCGGGCATACGCAGTTGCAGCGGATTCCGTATCGCGCATAGTCAAGGCCAATGGATTTGGAAAGGTTCAGCACAGCGCCCTTGGACGCCGTGTACACAGGCGTCATATCCTGCCCGACAAAGCTGGAGATGGAGCCGATGTTGACCACATAGCTGTGGGTATGCCGCGAAAGATGGGGAAACGCGTACTTGAAAGACAGGAACATGGACCGGACGTTCAGGTTCATCAGATCGTCCCATTCCTTGGCGGTATACTCATGCAGCATTTTCACCCCGACGGTTCCCGCGTTGTTAATCAGAATGTCGATCGTTCCATACCGAGAAACGGTACGGTCGATGGAATCCTCGATTTCTTTTTCCCGCTGCACGTCACACCGGATAAAGAAGGCCTCGCCGCCCGCCTCGCATATTTCGCCCGCGATGCGTTCTCCTTCCTGGGGGGTCCTGCCGATCATGGCAACTTTCGCGCCGTGCGCCGCGAAGAGCCGCGCGACTCCTTCGCCGATGCCCTTGTTCGCGCCGCTTACCCACGCCACCTTGTTTTCAAGCTTCTTCATAGCTCTCCTCCGCCTCTTTCATAAGTTTCATCAACATCAGGCTTTCGGAAACATTGTCGGAGCGGTTGCAGTTTTCCCATTCCATCCAGATGTACTCAATCCCTATGAATCCGCTGTAACCGGCACGCTTCATGCTTTGCACGATACGGCGGTAGTCGATTGTGTTTTCGGACAGCACCGTTTGAAGCGCGTCCTTTTTCGCGCCCCGTCCGTGAAAATGGGATGCGTGGGCGATGAGCGGTTCGATATCGGCGTCGGGCACGCCGATTTTTGTAAAATGCGTATAGTCCAATGTAAGCGTCAGGCCGGGAACGCTTTCCGCCATGCGAAGCGCCTTATCCGGCGTGTCGGCAATGGAGCCGAGGTGAGGCTCAAAGCCCATGATCAGCCCCGCGGATTTTGCTGTTTCAACGCGCCACGCGAGTTCCTCATAGGACCGGGGCAAGGAATTCGCGTCGTTTTCAAAGCGTACGCCCGGCAGGCAGGTCACATGGCGGGACCCGCACGCTACCGCGTATTCGACGGTTTCGAGGAACCGCCGCCGCACATCGCCGCGGACTTTTTCGTCGGGGTGGTTAATCGCTTTCGGCGTAAAATCCACATCGCATTGCAAAAAAACGTCGGCCACGGCAATCCCGGCGTCATCCGTCTGTTCCTTAAGCGCCTTGCCCCATTCCGCGGCTTTGCTGGAAATCATGGAGGGCTGAATGTGCGACCTGTTTTGAAACAGGCCGATGTCTACCCCGTCAAATCCCAGCAATCCGATGAGTTTCAACGTTTTATCATGGGGAAGCAGCGGAAAGGTAAAATCAGCGCAGGCATAAGAGTAACTCATGATCATCCTCCCTTGCGGTACAGTTCAGTCAATATAGCCCGCCGTTACGCCAATCCCGGCGTCCGGCGCCCATAATAAAGAGGGCCTTATACGGTCACGGATGACAGGCCCTGTTTGCTGTTCACCTGATATCGGCCGCAACGATACGGGCGCCGCGCTCCGCCGGTTTTACGCGGCAGCTTTTTATAGGGCCGATGGCGCCGTCGGTTACAATGGCCGTTTTCAAATACGCACAGCCTCCCCGCCTGCCCAATGAGCCGCCTCCGCCAGGGCCTGGCCCGCCTCCGTCAGGGGAATCGCTTAGAGCATCAGCTCCGGGTTTTCCACATGCTCTTTCAGATCTTTCAGGAACCTGGCGGCCGGCGCTCCGTCCACAATCCGGTGGTCAAATACCAGCGTTGCCTGAAATCTTTTTTGCAGGACCGGAAGATCATTCTGATCGGGCACGAATTCCTTTGTGATGGCGCCCACCGCCAAAATACAGCATTCCGGAGGGTTGATGATGGGCGTAAACTGTTCCACGCCAAAGGCGCCAAGGTTGGTGACCGTAAACGTTCCGCCTGCGGTATCCGAGGCGGAAAGGCCGGATTCTTTCGCTGCCGCCGCAAGTTTCGACAGGTTTTCATGCAATTCCCGAAGGGGCGTTATATCGGCGTTGCGCAGCACCGGTACCATCAGGCCCTTCGGCGTATCCACGGCAACGCCCACGTTGATTTCACGCTTTACGCATATCGCCTCGCCCTCCAAAACCGAGTTGATGATGCGGTGTGAGGCTAAAACATGCCCCGCGGCTTTTGCGATAATGGCGTCTACGCTAAGCGATATACCGCGCTGCTTGTATTTTTCGCGCAGAGACAGGAGGGAGCCGGCGTCCACGGTTGTTGTCAGCGCCGCGCAGGGTTTCTGCGCGTGGCTTTCGGACAGCCTTGCGGCGATCGTCCTGCGTACAGGCGTCATGGGGATTTTCTGTAAGTCGCCGCCCGCGTCGGTATCGGAAGGTGTTTGCGGCGTTTTCCGGGTATCCAAAAACCGCAATACATCCGCCTTCACAATCCTATTACCGGGTTCCGGCGGCGAAAGCTCTCCCGGGTCAATACCGTGCTCCGCCGCTATTTTTCGAGCCAGCGGCGAAATGCGGATCCGGTGGTCCCCAAGCGTTGAAACGGGAAGCCTTTGCGCGGAGACCGGCGGCGCGGAAACCGGATTCGCGCGGCTGCCGCCCGCGGGCTTCTCAGGCGGTTCCCCATCGCCGGCTAAAACGAGAAAATCCTCATAGCATTGGATGGTTTCGCCTTCCTGAAACAGCAGTTCCGCCACGACGCCCGACTCCGCCGCATAAATCTCCTGAACGGATTTATCGGTTTCCGCTTCCATGACGGCATCTCCCTCACGGATTTGGTCACCGGCCTTGACAAGCCATTTTGTGACAACCGCTTCAGTCATGTTTACGCCGATTTTCGGCAGCGCCATGCGTCTCCCCATGCCCGTGCCTCCTATTGATTGCTTAAAACAGTGTGAACGGCGGCCCGAATCTTGTTTTCATCCGGTATGCACAGCGCCTCCAGCCCCTTGTTGTACGGGGTGGGAACATTCAACCCGCCTACGCGAACGGGCGGAGCATCCAGCAAATCGAAACCCCGGCTGATGATTTCCGCCACGATATCGCTGGCCAGGCCGCCGCGCAGGTTAGACTCCTGACATACGACCACCCTGCCGGTTTTGGCGATGGAGTTCATAACCGTCTCATAGTCAAGGGGAAGAAGGGATATCAGGTCGATTACCTCGCAGGATATACCTTCTTTCTCCAGTTCTGCGGCGGCGGCCTTGGCGCGGACCGCCATCATCGAATAGGCAATGACGGTTACGTCCGTACCCTCGCGGCGAATGGCGGCCTTGCCGAAAGGTACGGTGTAATTCTCTCCCTCGGGCCCGTCCGGAACTTCGCCCTTTATGCCATAGCTGCGTTTGTGCTCAAAAAAGATGACGGGATTGTCGTCCCGTATGGCGGTTTTCAGCATGCCCTTCATATCGTACGGCTCAATGGGGGCGACTACCTTGAAGCCCGGCACATGATTGAACCACGCCTCAAAGGATTGTGAATGCTGCGCCGCGATTCCCCCGCCCATTCCGAAGGGCGCCCGGATGACCAAAGGGATGTTTACCTTCCCGCCGAACATATACCGCATCTTCGCCGCCATATTGACCAGTTGATCCATCCCCAAGGTGATCCAGTCCGAATAAAGGACTTCCACCATCGGGCGGAGGCCCGTGGCTGCCGCGCCGACGCCCGCCCCTACAAAGGAGGACTCGGAAATGGGCGTGTCGATGACGCGATCCTTGCCGTAAAGGTCCATCAGGCCCAGCGTAATGCCAAACGGGCCGCCGCGCACCCCGATATCGCAGCCCAATAGAATCACGGTAGGGTCCGCCTTCATCTCTTCCTTGAAAGCGTCGTTAAGCGCCTGTCGTACCGTAATTACTGACATTTTGATCCCCACCTTGCTTAATCAATCATTTCGCCATTCGCGTAAATGTCGTCATACAGGATATCGGCGGACGGTTCGGTACATTCGTGCTGAGCATAATGGATCGCGTCCGTGACTTCCTGGATAGCGGACTGCTGAACCGCGTCTATTTCACCGGCTTCCAGGGTTCCTTCCTGCAGGAAATAGTCCCGTATGCGCTTGATGGGATCAACTTCCCAAAACGCCTCCGCCTCCTCCAGGTTTCTGTAAAATTGGTCGTCCGCCACAAAGTGACCCAGCAGCCGCATAAAGCGGGCTTCTATCAGCGTCGGTCCTCCTCCGCTCCGGGCCTTTTTAGCGGCCTTCTTTACCGCGCTGTATACATCAAACACGTTAAAGCCGTCCACTTGGACGCCGTCGATGCCATATCCGGCCGCCCGCTTGTACAGGTCGGTTTCCTTGCATATCCAATTCAGTTCCGTGGCAATGGCATACTGATTGTTTTCGATCAGGAAGATGGCCGGCAGGTTCCATGCCGCCGCCATATTGATGCTTTCGTGCCATACGCCCTGGCTTGTGCCGCCGTCTCCGTGGAAGCAGATCGTCACCGCGTCCTTCCCAAGGATTTTAGCGGATAACGCTGAGCCCAGCGCAATGGGCATACCGCTGCCGACGATCCCGGTCGCCCCCAGCATGCCGATTTCCACGTCGGCAATGTGCATGGAGCCGCCCTTGCCGTGGTTGAGCCCCTCATACTTTCCGTGCAGTTCCGCCATCATCGCGCGTATGCTGGCGCCTTTGGCAATGGTATGGCCGTGGCCCCGATGGGTGGACGTGATATAGTCCGTCGTTTGAATGGCCGCGCAGGCCCCGACGGCGATGGCTTCCGCGCCCACATAGGAATGGGCGAGTCCGTAAATCTCGTCCTTCATCCACAACGCCCGCACCTGGGTGTCGAATTCCCGGATGAGGCACATCGTGCGGAACATTTCTTTTTGCCGTTCAAGGGACAGGCCGGCGGGCGCCTGCAGCTCCTTCAGGCAGGGAATCGCTTTTTTAATGACCGATAGCGCCTTCGTTTGTTTGCTCACTGCATTTCTCTCCTATTTCGCAAGCGGGTAGGTAAAGGTTTCGCCGGGATTCAGGATGACGGGAACGGGGGACCCCTGTCCGTGTTTATCCTTGGCGAGGGCCAGAAGTTGTTCAAACTCGCGTATGTCCGGGTTGTCCGCGCTGGTGTAATGGCACGCCACGGCATATTCCAGCCCGAGCCATTGGCTGGCGAGCGCCGCCTCATACGGGGTCATTTCTCCGGTTAGAAACTCCGGCAAAAAGTCAAAGCAGTTTTCGATGGTAACATTCATCAGGCCCACCTGCGGTTTATGCAATTCGCCAATCAGCCGCATGTCGGAAAACAGGGCGGTGTCGCTGGCGTTGTATACCCTGGTGCCGTCGGGTAAATAGATGATAAAGCCCAGCGCGAAGCCGTCCATTGCGGTTCCGTCCGACAGGCGTACGGAGGAACGGTGCATACTCACTACGGGGCGCACGGTAATGCCGCATTGCCTCACCGTCAGGCCCCATACGGTCTGCGTTATTTGTTCTTTTTTCACGCCCTGATCCAGCAGCAGATTCATGGTTTCGCCGCCGCAGATAATCCGGCTGCCGTCGCGTTTTGCGATCTTCTCCGTGTCCTGCATGTGGTCGAACGCGCCATGGCTGACGAGAATCAGGTCGATATGGGGAAGGTCGGCGGTTTTAAGGGGCGCTTTCGGGTTGCCGTCTATGTAGGGATCGATCAGGATGTTCGTGCCGCCGTTGGTTGTGATCAGAAAGGCGGAGAAACCCAAAAATTGAAAGGTGTTCATTACGGCATCCTCAATTCCGCTTTGGTTTTACCGGTAAACTCGACCCATGATAACATAAAGCGCCGGCGATGTCAACGGCGGCGCGTTGGCAAAAAGCGTTGTGTCGACAACGGCGCCATCCTGTGGTATACTTGAAAAAACGCGTAAAGGCTGGACAGTCAATGAAAAGGACCACCATGGATGATATCGCCCGCGATGTCGGCGTCACAAAAATGACGGTATCAAAAGTGTTAAGCGGCAAACCGAAAATCGGAAAGGCAACCCGCGAAAAGGTTTTGGAAGCCGCCGCCCGGCTGAATTATCAATACAACAGCATTGCCGGCAACCTGCGTTTAAATCGCACAAAAACGATTGGTTTAATCATTTCCGACAGCTCCTTTTCTTTTTTTCCCAGCGTCATCAAAGGAATCGAGGATTGCGCGGTTCAATGCGGATATGCGCTTCTGTTGTGCAACACCGGCGGCAGCCACCAAACCGAAAAAGAGAAAATTGACCTGCTGGTCAGCAAGCGCGTTGACGGCATCATTCTGGCGGCGTCTACATTTACGGGCCTGGAAGACGCGGCGTACCTGTCCGCGCTGGGAGTGCCGTTTGTGTACGCGATCCGCATCCCGTTAGCGCCGCGGGTTGATTATGTGGCCAATGATAATTACCGCGGCGCTTACATGATGGTCGACTACTTGGTTGGCACCGGTTCCAGGGAGATCTATTTTTTGAACATGGCCTCGACCTCAACCAGCGCGAGCCAGAGGTTGGACGGGTACATAAAGGCGCTGGAAAAGCACGGAATCCGGTATGATGAAAACCGGATGGTACGGATTGAGCACACGGTTGAAGCCGGATACGCGCATATGAAGGCGCTGCTGTCACGGGGCAAAAACATCGGCGCCGTATTCTGTGGCTGTGACGTGATCGCGATAGGCGTTATGCAGGCGGCGCTGGACTTGGGATACCGGATCCCTCAGGATATCCGCGTTGCGTCGTATGACGACATTGAGTTCGCGCAATACTTGCAAGTGCCTCTTACCACGGTGAACCAGCCCAAGTATGATATCGGCAAAAAAAGCGTGGAGCTGCTGCTGAAGAGAATAGAGAACCCGCAGAAGGAACCGGAAGCCGTTATTTTGGAACCTGCGTTAAGCATCCGAAAATCCGCCTGATCCGAGGAACTTGAACACTCCGCCAAATGTATGATATGATGTGCGCATCGGTTCTCCCACCCGATTTACCAAAAGGAGGCTCTTATGCGAAACACGCTTCGGGCAGGCGCGCCGGCCCCGTTTCATCTGGCTCTGGCCGGTATCGTCGCTGCGCTGTACGCCGCCCTTACCCTGCTCTTTGCCCCTATCAGCTTCGGCCCGGTGCAATTTCGCGTCTCCGAGGCCCTTACCCCGCTGCCCATCCTGTTCCCTCAAGCGATCCCCGGACTCACCTTGGGCTGCCTGGCGGCCAACCTCATTGGCTCTCAAACCCCGTGGGACGTGGCTTTCGGCACGCTGGCTACGTTTTTGGCAGCCCTGTGCACCCGTGTATTGCGCCGGAACATCTGGCTGGCAACCTTTTCACCTGTGGCGATCAACGGGCTGATGGTGGGGCTGATCCTTCACTTTACGGTGGCGTGGCCCCTGCCGCTGGCAGTGGGTTCCGTACTCCTTGGGGAAGCGGCTGTGGTGTACGCCTTGGGTATTCCCCTTCTGACAGCCCTGGGCAAGCTGCGCCTATTCGCCGGGGAGGAGAATTTGCTTTTCGCAAAGAATAAAACGGTCCGCTGAATCGTTCTTATTTGTCGGAACCATTTCCCAATAGAAGGAGGGACCTTTCATGGCTCGTTCGTTTGTCAGAACCGTATGCATATTTCTTGCCCTGCTCCTGCTCTGCTCCGTCAGCCTCGCCGCTTTGGCGGCCGCCGGCCAGGAGCCGTCCGGCTCCGACGGCCTTACCCAGGAAGAGCAGGAATTATGGGATGACTGGGACCGGCAGGATATGCTGGCCGGGGACAGCAACGCGCAAAACGCGGGGGAGATGACCCCGGAAGAGGAAGCGGCCATGATGGAGCTTCTGGCGGCCATTGATGAGAACCCGCCTATGGAAGAGGTGGATCTGTCCAACCTGGAGCCTAATGAGAAGCTGCCCCAGAATGTGACCAATATTCTGTTGCTGGGCTTGCACAACCGCAGCGTCAATCTTCAGCGGGACTTAACCGACGCGGTCCTCATCTGCTCTGTCAACAGGGATACCGGCAACATCAAGGTGACCTCAATCGCCCGGGACGTGGCTGTGCCCATCCCCGGGTTTAAGTCCCAACGGCGGATCAACGAGCCCTATAAGTACGGCGGCCCCGAGTTGCTTATGAAAACCATCAACCGCTATTTTCAGTTGAACATCCAACGGTATGTGGTGGTGAATATCCACGGTCTGGCGGATATCATCGACGCCCTGGGCGGCCTGGATCTGGAAATGACCCGCAAGGAAGCAACCCGCATCGACTATGAGCTGCGCAAGGAACCTATGGATAAGGTAAAGCGTTCTAAGATGAAAGCTGTGGACGGCGTTCATCATGTGGACGGAATGCAGGCCGTCACCTTCTCCCGCATACGCGGCATCGACAACGACTTGGAGCGCACCCGCCGCCAGCGCCATCTTTTGGAGACCCTGCTCTCCGCCGTTTTGAAGGACCTGGATCTCGCCAAACTGATGGATCTGATCGGGATCGCCGTCAAACACGGCCAAACCAATCTTACGCTGGGCGAGATGATCGAACTGGGCGCTGCCGTGCTGGGCGGCGAAGGCATGCGCAACCTATCGGCCGGCGGCGCCATCATGGAGCAGCTGCGTATTCCCATTGACAAAAAATTCGGATACCGTAATTTCAGCGGCGCCAGCGTAATCTATCTCAGCCCCAAGAATTTGGCGCTTAGCATCGAAACCATCCACTCCTTCATCTATGGGGACACATCCCTCGATAATTAGCCGGGGTCAGCGCCCTTGCAATGCGGTCATGGCCGCCGAATTCGTTATAATTTCGCCGCTGCCGCTCACAACACATTTTCTTCCAGCCATTTCGCCGGGCCGTCGACGTCGTTTGAGCCGCATATGCAATCCGCGGCGGCTTTTACTTCGCTGATGGCATTTGCGACCGCCACGCCGGCGCCGCATGCCCTGAGCATTTCGAGATCGCCGTAATCGTCGCCGAATGCGGCGACATGCGGCAAATCAACGCCGAAGTGGGCTGCCAGCGCTTTCACGCCGCACAATTTGTCGGCGGCGGTATCGGCATAGCGGAACCAACGCTCGCCGGCGAAGGGGAGCACATCCACTGTGGGAAATCCGGACGCGATCTCGTAAGCTGTGGTGTCGTCTGAAATTTCAACGGTTATTTTATATGCGTCACAATCCAGCCCCTGGGAAAAATCCATCGGATAGGCCGGAAGGTACTCACTCCACTCCGGATTGTTCGCGTGTACAGGTTTATCTACAAAAAATCCCAGATCCGTATCAACGGTAATCAAACCGACGTCCGTCCTTCTCAGAAAGGAGCGCAGAAGTTCGTTTGCGGTTTCCCTGCTCATGGCGGCGCGGTAAATCATCGTATCGCGGGCGCGAACAAGAGCGCCGCCGTTGGATATGACGGCGTCCGGGTTTACGGTATCCGTAAGCCGTTTGCAGGAGCGCTCGGATCTGGCGGTGGCAAAGGCAATCACCATCCCGCGCTGCCGGCAGGACCGTAGAATATCCGCGGTAAAGGGGGAAATGGTTTTATCCGGCCGAAGCAAAGTGCCGTCAAGGTCGGTGACAATCATCTGAATGGGCGTCATCGTTATCCCTCCGGTTGTGCCGTGGCGGCGCCACGGTTTGTACCGCAAACGGAATGGGGATCGGCGCGTCTCGCATGGTTCGTTTTCCGCGCACAGCCGCCGATACGCATCCCCTCATTCGGGTTGCGGGACTGCGGGTTCCGTCCGCAAGCGGTATAGGTATACATGGTCGTACCAGAATCCCTCCGGGCTGTCCGCCGCGGCGACGCGTTCATAGTTCCGATCCATGCCCGCCGGCTGTTTTCCCCTGGTAATTACATAGGCGCACAAGCCATCCTCGATGTATCGGCGCTGCTCATCCAGCATTTCCTGGAGGGGTACGTTGGCTTGATGAAAATATTTTACCCGGGGCACAATGCCCGTGGCCGTATAGAAACCCGCGTCCATGAAACCATAATTGAGAAGGGTCACATCCGGCCCCTCTTCCATCGCCGCCGCCAGCTGGTATTGCATGAGGCTTTCTCTGGGCTTAAGGAAGGATGTGCCGACGTTGGGGCTGAAAGCCGCGCATAGGCCGATGGAGGCGGCGCAGGCCAGGCACGAAAGAACAGGGACTCTCCGCGCGCCGATAAGGCGTCCTTCAGCCCACAGGCAAAATGGCGTCATGCCCAATCCTCCAAAGGCAGCCAGAATGAGCCCATAATATTCGTAGCTTTTTCCGCCGGCAAACACCCCCAGGGCTGTCAGGCCCGTGCATAGCCAGGCGGCTGCTTTGCCCCAGGGATCCGAATTTCTCCGTAAGGCGCAGAAGGCCAGCCCCAGTATAAGCGGCAGGGAATAAGCCGGGTTTCCGGCGAACCAGGCCCAGCCGGAGCCGGCGATGGCCTTTACCCGGCCCAGGAAGCCCCCCTCTGCGCCGGAATAAAGAAACAGGTTATCATACAGGTAGGTCCGCAGCCAATCGCCCACAGCCCCGTTCAGACCAAAGTAGATCAACCAGGGCAGTGTCGCGGCGGCAATGCCCAACCCA
>WRHG01000045.1 GCA_009783365.1 Clostridia bacterium
GTCGGTTTCATCGTACAATGAAGCGGACGGCGGCGGGGTAGAATGAAATTCTGTTCCCCGCTGTCGGCAGCGAGATGATACGGCGAAAATCCAGTCAGTCAAGGCTTTAGGGCTGGAGATTTGCGCAGCAAATACTACCCGCCTTGACAGGCTGGACAGGAGAAACGGCGGTTTAACAAAATAGATTACTCATGGTTTTGTCTAGTACGATGCGTCAATTAAAGATCTGGATATAATCCTTTAAGTTTGATCCGAGCATCATCGTTGGTAAATTGCCAATTCACCGCAACAGCGGAATCATTTCTGACAGTATTCCAAGCATCAAGCTCCGATGCCAAGGTACGGATATCCGGTATACGCCGCCTTAAGCACTGCGAGGTCATAGCGCTCAACTCGATCTCCGCGATATTCAGCCAGCTTCCGTGTTTGGGAGTATAGTGGATCTCCATACGCTTTGCCAAAGCGCGAGCCCTGTCTGGCGGGAAGGTTTCATAAAGCGACGAGATTGCGTGTGTATTCAAATTATCCATAACGAAGCAGACTTTGGCGGCGCGGGGGTAGTGAACTTCCAAGATTTCAGCTATCAATTTCGCCCAATCTCTCTTGGTGCGGCGCTCTGACGTAAAGACTTTTCGCCAACTCTGCAATGGCTCGGTAAAAATGAAAATGCTGCATGTGCCATGTCGGATATATTCACTATCATACCGAAAAGCCTTGCCAGGCTTCATAGGAATAGGTTGACGGTTTTCATCCAGTAGTTGGTAAGGTTTCTCGTCCATGCAAATGAACGGGCACGATTCGTCATACTCGCGCTGGTAGACATCCAAAACATCTTCCATGTTGGCGACAAAAGCCGCATTTTGTTTCGGTGGGATGCACCAGCATTTTTTCAAGTGAGGCTTAAGTGGTGTTTTTTTAACAGTCGGCCAATGGTATTGCCTGATATTGCCTCCACGATGTGAAGCTCCACAACTTTTTTCTCTAACAGTCGCAATGTCCATCTACCTCTTTCTTCCGGCGGCGTTCCACAAGCAAGCGCTATAATCCGAGCTTCTACATCCCCTGTCGCAATAGGTTGAATTGGCGACATTTCTCGAACTTTGCAATATACTGTCGCTTGCAATCCTTCCTCTGCAAACTGCCTGCTGATATTATAGATCGTCGTGGTTGTTGTATGATACCGCTCGGCTATCTCGGTCTGTTTCTTATCCCCACCATGATTTTCGTCCAGACTCAGTAAAATGTTTGCTCTCCTTATTGTGGCCGCAGAATGCTTCCCTCGTTTGGTTATCCCTTCAAGTTCCTTTCGTTGATCCTCTCGTAGATTCACCTTGTACTTCTTCGGCTTCATAATTATTCCCCCTCGGAGAATAATTATATCATAAATTTTAATTGACGCAATATGCTAGCCTTTTACTCATAACCGAATCCCCCACGTTTTGTCCATTACTTTGCTGCCGTGATATCCACCGCCGCCAGCGGGAGTAGGACAGTCATGCCTTCTCAAACCCAAAACGTTATCCTCGAACAGTGAGGAGGAGCATCAAAGGGTAAAAGCGGTTTCGTCATGCCGGGCCGCTTTGTATACTCATTCTATCACAAACGGAGAACGGTAGAAACCTTAAAATCGCACTCGCCATTTTAACCTTGGAGTGTTCGGATACGGTGCTCGCCGCGGTTATAATCCACCCAGTTCAACCTGGCATTGGACCTGTGATTGTGGTATGATTCCAATAGAAATCTTGAAGCGAAGCTTTTAACTTTTGCGAGAGGTGTATGTTATGGATGTTATCGGCTTGCTTAACAACAAAGCCATGAAGGCCGTTGAAAAAAGAAATGAAATTGAGGAAGCAATCAAAACAGGCGCCCTAACGATTCAAGGAGTCCAAGCTTTAGAGGGCGCAGTTGATGACAAAAGAATCTCGTTAGTCTTTGAAGCCATGGAAGCCGTCACCGAAAAAAACCCAGAAATAGCAGATTTGGGTTGGCTCAAGTTCGCCCAAAAATATATCACGTCACAATCAAATAACTTGAAAAGAGAGTCATCAAGAATCGTTGGGAACATCGCGCACCTTTTCCCAAATGACTTGGAAGCGGCAACCCAGAAGCTGTTGGCAAATACGAGCAATGATGGGACTGTAATCCGATGGAGCAGTGCGTATGCGCTCGGCAGAATTATATCCGTCCCTCAGCATGCCAACAGCGAGCTACTTGGCGTGGTAACGGCATTGTACGAACAGGAAACTGATACAGGGATAAGGAATCAGTATCTCCGTGGTCTGAAACAAGCTCGAAAGATAAGGAGGCAATCCGTGGATGAACCTTAACGTGGCTGCCACCTTACGCAAGACCTCACCATTCACAAGCTTTGCGCGAAAATGGGTTGCCAAATAAATCAATCAAAAGACCGCCGATCTCGCTGCCCCGCATCGTTTATTTCCACGTCGCGCCGAAGCCCTTCACGCACCAGGTGGGGTTGCGGGGAGCGATGTTCAGCCGCTCGTCCGCGCCCTCAGGCGAACTTTCTAAAAAGCTCATGTTTCCCTGCTGGAAGGGCGCGTGCGGGTCGTACAGGAAAAGGTAATGCCGGATGGTGTCTCCCTGGTTCCCCTCGATGGTTTCGGTCAGGTAGCGGCCGTCCGCCTGCAGCTCGGCGCTATATACGATCCCCACGTGCATCTCCCACAGGCCCTTTCTGGTGGCGTATATGATCGTATATCCCGGACGGGGCACCGCGCTGACCCGCCCGACAGTCTCAAACGCGCCGAACAACGTAGGAATCCGCCGCATCTTGAAATTGAATATCTCATCATCGGGCCTTGGGGCGACTTCCTTAAGGAGGTATAACGTAATATCCTGCCGCGCAGTGCACCACGCGATGAATATGTTACACCATGCAACTTTGGCGCCATACCAGCGCGTGTACACGTTGGAGCGCTTCAAGCGCTTTCCGCCCACCTCCGTATACTCGTTATACGCCGTATCCAGCATACGCTTAATTACCTCCGGCGTTTCCTTGCCTTCAAGCTGTTCCTCCCGGCCGTATGCTTCCCAGGCGCTGTATTTTGACAGCCGTCTGTCACCGGCCCGGGCGGACGGCGCGAAGCACAGCAGCAAGGCGCAGGCGATGATTCCCATCTTTTTTCCCATCGATATAGCCATTCTTTTCGCTCCGTTCAGGGACAAATAGTGATGAAATCGAGTTCAAGCACAAAAACGTGTGACGCCGATCACGAAGACTTATCTTTATACGTAACTCCGTTGGCCTTTGGGATTCCCAGCAACTGTCTGCTCTGGTTTTCGCTGCTCTTACGAGCAATATGCACAATCCGGTAAAAATTCAATTTCCACGTCGATATCTCAGTAAGCAGTGTATCATAAACGAAAAGAGTAGGCAATATGAATCCGCTTGGAGTTTCCTTTAGGATGCCGCGATAAAAATCCCCCGGATGCCTTTTATGACGCTCCGGGGGATATTTTTCACACAAACCGTTTTGCAGAATACACCCGAAAGTCCGCCGGCTTTACGGTAACCGTTGCACCGGCGGCAGAGATCCCTCTCCGGTAATTTTCACACGAACTCGCTGCAACAGAGGCATGTGAAGCGGCTTGTTCCAGGTTCCTTTGCAGGAGGTTGGCAGCGATGCCAGGGCGTCCAGCACGTCAAAACCTTCCAGCATGTACCCAAAGGCTGCGTAATAGCCGTCCAACTTATAGGCGTCACGGTGCACCACAAAAAACTGGGTGCCCGCCGTATCGAAGTCTTCGTCGCGCGCCATGCTAAGAGCGCCCCTGCGATGGTCCAAACCGGTATTTACGCCGTTTTTCGCGAATTCACCCCGAATGTGAAAGTTACTGTCAGTCATGATGTCGTTGTCCGGGCTGCCGGCTTGTATCACATAGCCATCCACAATACGGCAAATGCCCAGGCCATCATAGAAGCCCTCATTGGCGGATTGCGCGAAGCTGGCCACCGTAATGGGAGCGCGTTCCGGGAACAGCTCAAAATTCATGGTCCGGCCATCCTCCAGGGTTATGAATGCTTGTACCATGATCACTCGCTAATGAAAGTGGTCCTGAGCCAGATGGTGCCCGAGTAGTCGAAGTAGTAACCTTGCACCTTCTCATTCATAAGCATTGTGTTGGCGCGATGAAACAGTGTAAGCAGCGGGTAGTCCGCGGAAGCCATCGCCTCGGCACGGCGCATGATGTCCAGCGCCACTACCGGGTCGGTTTCCTGTTGCGCTTGAGCCACCAGCGCGTCGTAGTCGGGATTGCTGTAACCAACCAGGTTATTGGCGTCATCGGTCTTGAGCAGCGGCAGGAAAGTCATGGGGTGCAGATAATCCGCGCCCCAACCCATAGCGCCGACTTCATAGTTGAAGGCCTTAATATTCTCATAGTACACCGCCCAATCCTCGTTGGAGATCTCCACCTGGATGCCCAGGTTCTCGGTGAACATGGCGGCCAGCGCTTCCACGGTCTTCTTGACCACATCGTTGGTATAGTATGACAGCTGGAGGGGTGGGAAACCCTCGCCGTTGGGATAGCCCGCTTCAGCAAGGGCGGCGCGTGCGGCTTCCACATCTGCCGTGGGCGACAGCCCGAAAGTGGAACGGCCTTCAACAAAGTCTTCGCCGTTTACCACGTAGCTGGGGCCGATCAGGCTATAAGCCGGGTACGCGGGGGTCTGGATGACTTCGTCGATGATTGCCTGGCGGTCAATGGCCAGGTTTAGCGCCTTTCGCACCAGCACATTGTCGTACGGAGCCTTAAGGTTGTTGATATCATAGTAGGTGGTAGCATAGGCCGGCACGATTACCACGCCGGCATTGGCGGCACGCAAGCGGGCGAAGTCACTGGGAGGGATCGTACGCGATCCGTCAACTTCGTTTGCCTCATAAGCCAGCAGTGCCGTTGCGCTGTCCTCAATGTAGCGGAAGGTGATCTTCTCCAGCTTCACCAGGTCGGCGTTGTAATACTCGGTGTTCTTCACCAGCACCACGCTCTCGCCGATGTTGAATTCGCTGACCTTAAACGGGCCATTGACCACGTAGGTTTCCGGCTTGTTGGTCCACAGGTCGCCATTGGCTTCTACCGTGGCCTGTTGCACGGGGCTGAATGTCCACATGGTGAGAATGGACAGGTAAAACGGCGCGGGTACCTTAAGGGTGAGCACCAGCGTCCGGTCATCCGGGGCTTTCACGCCAAGATCCTCTTCCGAGCCCTCTCCGTCGTAGTACTCCTGCGCGCCAACGACGTAGTCGGTCAGCAAGTCCAAGTACTGGGCGGCGGTTGTCGGGGTCAGAACGCGCTGGAAGGTATACAGGTAGTCCTTGGCGGTCAGCGGGCTTCCGTCAGACCACTTGAGGTCCTCGCGCAGGGTGAACGTGTAGGTAAGGCCGTCGTCGCTGATGATCCAGCTCTCGGCATTGCCGGGGACCATTGAACCGTCGGCGGTGTCATAGGTTACCAGACCCTCAAATACATTGAACAGAAAGGGCGCGGCGAAACTATTATTCGTCACGCTGGGGTCAAAGCCGTCGGGCTGGTTCTGCAAAGCGAATACCATTTCCTGGGCAGACGCCGCCAACACGCCGGCCATGGGGAACGCGACGACAGTCAGGGCAATCGCCAACAGCCATACAAGGGTTTTACGCATTTCGATCTCCTCCTTAAAATAGATGAATCTATGCCCAATGCCTAACCGGCATTTTGGGAACAATCTTTGGATCCAAGGGTGTGCCCTAGCCGGCAACGGCGAAACATGCCACCGCGTGACGGGGTCCAACCGTCGCCAAGGATGGTTCCTCCCGCGCGCAGCGCTCGGCAGCACAGGGACACCGCGGATGAAACCGACAACCCCCCGGAAGATCGACGGGGCTTGGAATGTCTCCGGCAAGCCCGGCGCTGGCCTTGAGGCGGGCGAGTTTCGGATTGCCAGCCGGGATGCTGCTCAGCAGCCCCTGTGTATACGGATGCAGCGGATGCGTATAGATGTCCGAGGCTTCGCTGAGTTCCACGATCTTGCCCATATACATTACCCCAACCTCGTCGGACACGTAACGTACAATGGACAGATCATGGGCGATAAACAGGTACGTCAGGCCCAGTTCCTGCTGAAAGTCGCGCAGCAGGTTAACGATCTGTGCCTGAATGGATACGTCCAGCGCGCTCACCGGTTCGTCGCAGATCACCAATTCGGGCCGAAGGATCAACGCCCGCGCCACACCCACACGCTGGCGCTGGCCGCCGGAAAACTCGTGGGCATACCGACCGGCGTGTTCTTGGGTTAACCCTACCTTTTCAAGAATCTCGCGCACCAACTCATCCTCTTCCCCGCTGGAAGCGGTGACCCGATGCGCCTGAAGCGGCTCCGCAAGCAGGTCGCGCACCGTCATACGCGCATTCAGCGATGAGTACGGGTCTTGAAAGATCATCTGCATCCGGCGGCGGACCGGTAGCAGCTCAGGTTCCCGCAGGTGGGTGATGTCCTGCCCGTCCAGTTCCACCTTGCCCGCGGTGGGGCTGTAAATACGGATGATGCTCCGTGCGCAGGTGGATTTTCCGCATCCGCTTTCGCCCACCAAGCCCAACGTCCGTCCCCGGGCGATTGAAAAGGTAACGCCGTCCACCGCGTGTACTACTTTATGGCGGCTTCCGCGCACCGGAAAGTGCTGGGCCAATCTGTCCACACGCAGCAAAGGCGTATCCCGGCTTTCGGTATCCATGCTCATGCCGGCGCACCCCCTATCCCTGTCGGAACCGGGCGAAAGGGATTGTCCGTTGCCGGCGCGTCGGGACCACACAGCCAGCACCGGCAACTCCGGCTGCCTTCAAAAGCCGTCACGGGCGGCAATTCAGTCACGCACACATAGCGCGCGAAATGACAGCGCGGCGCGAAGGGGCAACCCTCCGGCGGGCGGCTCATGTCCGGCGGCGAACCGGGGATCGGGCGCAACCTCTGGGACTTATCCTGGCGGATGTCCGGGATGCTGGCCAGCAACCCCTGCGTATAGGGATGGAGCGGCTGCTCAAACAGGTCGTCAATCGGCGCTTCCTCCATCACCAGCCCGCCGTACATTACGATCACGCGGGAACACAACTCAGCCACTACGCCCAAATCGTGGGTGATGAAAGCAATGCTCATGCCTAAATCCGCCTGCAGTTTGCGCATCAACTTCAGAATCTGATCCTGAATGGACACGTCCAGTGCGGTGGTGGGCTCGTCGGCGATCAGCAGGCTTGGCCGGCACGCCAGCGCCATGGCGATCATCACCCGCTGACGCATGCCGCCGGAAAACTCATGAGGGTAGCTCCGCAAACGCTTTTCTGCTTCCGGGATACGCACCATACGCAAAAGCTCCACCACTTTAGCCTCCCGGTCGCTTCGGCTCAAAGACCGGTCATGGGCCCAGAGCATCTCGCTCACTTGGTCGCCGATGGGCAGCAATGGATTCAAGCTGGACATGGGGTCTTGAAAGATCATGGCGATACCGCACCCCCGCACCTCCCGAATCTGCCGGCGTGTCATACGGGTCAAATCCCTGCCCTCAAAAAGGATATCCCCGGCTATGATCCGCCCCGTGGAAGCCAACAACCGCAACACCGACAAAAAGGTGACGCTCTTGCCGGAACCGGATTCCCCCACGACGCCCAGGCACTCGCCTCTATCCACGCGCAGGTCTACCCCGCGCACAGCGGGGATCGTCCCGCTTCCGGTTAGGAAGGAGGTATGAAGGTCGCGAATCTCCAAAACAGGCTCGGTTTGCCGCTTCATTTGCTCTCCTACTTTTTGAGCTTCGGGTCCAGCGCGTCGCGCAGACCGTCCCCTACGAAATTAAACGCGAACATGATCAGGCAGATCACCAGCGCCGGCAGAAAAAGCTGGTATGGGTTAGCCCGCAGCGCCTCGGTGGCATCGCTGCACATGGTGCCCAGGCTGGCCATGGGCGGCGCAATGCCGATACCGATAAAGCTCATGAACGCCTCCATAAAGATAGCGTTTGGGATAAGCATCATCATGGTAACGAGGATCGGACCCATGGCATTGGGAATCAGGTGGCGAAACAAAATGGTCCGCGTGCCTGATCCGATGGTCCGGGCGGCGAGCACAAACTCCTGCTGGCGGAGGCTAAGCACCTGCCCGCGCACCACCCGCGCCATATCCACCCAATAGACGCTGGAAAGCGCGATGATGATGCCGCCCAGGCCGTTGCTGAGCGTTACCTTGATCAAAATAACGTATAGTGTGAGAGGAATGGTGCTGATGATGTCCACCACACGCATCATCACGGAGTCCACACCGCCGCCCAGATATCCCGAGAGGCCGCCGTAGAGAGCGCCGATCACCAGGTTGACGGTTGCCGCCACAAAAGCTACGACCAGCGAGATACGGGTGCCGTACATGAGCCTTGTAAGGATATCCCTACCCAGATGATCTGTTCCCAGTATATAGGAGTTGTTCCAAAGCCGTGGTCCAGCCTGGAGAAGGTTCTCCCCTGCGTCTAGCAGAACCGGCGGCTGCGCACCGTAATCCAGATACACCCGCGACGTCCCGCCTTCCCCATATGCCAGGGCGAGGCGCATACTCACAAAGTCGTCCTCCAGCTTTGTAAGCTGGCTGATCAGCTTGCCGGTCTCATCGACTTCCACAACCTTCATGTTACCGGTGATGTACAGGAATCGGCCCGGGTCCGGCGCGCGGGTAGTGTCGAATATCGGTGGGATATTGGCCAGGCTGAGGGTCTGTTTCTCGTAATCGTAGGGGGTAAACGCTGGCCCAATTACCGCGAAAGCGATCAGCAGTACGACGGCGATGAAGCCAGCCAAGGCGGTGGGTTTGCGCATGAAACGGAACCATACGTCCTGGGCGAAACTGCGGGGCTTGCGCCATATTTTTTCCCGATCCGCGTCGCTGGACGTTATTCGCGCCCACCGGTCCACTGTCATGCTACATTCCTTCTCTTTCTCGACTTTTGGCCTTCTTTTCAGCCTGTCTCATTCGTAGGTGATGCGCGGGTCGATCAGGCAGTAAAACAGGTCCACGATGAACACCATGCTGATGAGAAACGCGGCATAGAATACCGTCATGCCCATGATGGTGGTGTAATCTCGTTGGGTGACGCTGTTCACGAAGTGCGCTCCCATACCTGGAATAGCAAAGATTTTCTCAATCACAAAACTCCCGGTAAGCAGGTTAGCTACCGTGGGTCCCAATACGGTGATCACGGGTATCAAAGCATTGCGCAGTGCGTGCCGGAGGATGACACGGGTTTCGGTGATGCCCTTAGCGCGAGCGGTACGGATATAATCCTGCCCCATGACCTCCAGAAGGCTGGATCTCATAAGCCGCGCCAGAAAACTGATCGAGTAGCCGCCCAGGGCAATCACCGGCAACACGTACCCCTGCCATTTGTCCACACCGAAGGTGGGCGCCCAACCCAGCTGGAATGCAAATACATATAGCAACCCTGGGGCAATGACGAAACTGGGAATGGTGATTCCCAAGGTAGCGACCGCCATGAGCAGCATATCCTGCCAGCGTCCGTTGCGCAACGCGGCGATAATGCCCATCGGAATGCTGGCCGCCAGTACGAAGAGCAACGTGATCAATCCCAGCTTGCCGGAATAGGGAAACCCGCTTTCAATAAAATCGTTGACCGTCTTGCCGCTGTACTTGAAACTGGGCCCCAAGTCAAAGCGCAGGAGGCCCTGGAGGTATTCAAAGTACTGCTGAAACAGCGGCTTATCCAAATTGTATTTTTTCTCCAGCGCGGCAAGCACGGACGCAGGGATTTGTTTGTCACGCGTGAAAGGCCCGCCCGGTATCGCGTGCATCAAGATAAAGGTTAACAACGTGATGAGCAGCAAGGTGACGAGGGTTATGATGAGCCGTCGGAGGACGTAACGCTTCATAAATGGAACATCCTCCTATTCTGTGATATGAATCCAGCGGATGATTGTCTACAAGCTTATCCTTTTTCAAGCGATTTATCAATGGGTTTTCTTGGTTTTTCCTTGTTTTTCCTCCTCCCAAAACATGCTGCTCCTTGCCGCCGGTCGCTTTATTTACAACGAAACCGGCTTCGCCAACCCGAATGGAGTGGTATGCCGCAGGGCTTTGTACTCCACCCCCTGGACTCAATAGGAACAGGCGTGATCCAAACGTTACTCGATCTGGAGGCATTTCTTACTTTATTTCTTCCGGGCGTATATTATCTGTCTGACCGTAGAAAAAGATAATTTCCAAAAAACCGTCTTCCTCATATTCAAACACATGCCATTCCAACTCATCAAACAACATGGTCATTCCCTTTTCCAACGACAGCTTGTACAGCAGGTTATCCGGAGTGCCGCCATAACGGGTCCACGCACCCTTGCAATCCACTACGTATACGATTTCCTCCGCATGCTGGTGTGGCGCCATAATACCGGCTTCTTTACAGTAACGGCCAAAACCCATAGTCATTTTTTTGCTTTTCATGGGCGAATCCTTGCCCGTTACCTTGGTAATGATACGGCCGGGTAAAAAATCCCCCTGCAGTTCGCCGCGCTTTTTATAGTTCATTGGCATCTCCCTTCTCAATTTGCACGAACATATAAGATTATTTATTGGACCTCGCGAAAGAGAGTCTTTGCAGTCCGATCGTCGTTATCAAAATGATGCCTACAACTACGCGTTGCCAATAAGAATTCACGCCAAGCAAGTTGAGTCCGTTACCAAGAACACCGATCAAAAGAAAACCAATAGACGTGCCGATCAAGGAACCCCGTCCGCCAAGCAGACTGGTGCCTCCGATAACTACCGCCGTTATACTGTCTAAGTTTTGGTTGTTGCCGGCATTGCAGTCAATGGCCATCAGATGGGATGACTGCACAAAAGAGGCAACAAAGGCAAGGCCTCCTGCCAATACATAAGGAACGATCTTATATAACTGGGTTCGGATGCCGGAATAGAGCGCGGCTTGTTCGTTGCTGCCGATGGCATAGATCATACGCCCCGGTTTGGAATATGTAAGGAACAGATGCCCCAATATCAACACAATGAACAATATCAGCAAGTAACTTGGGATCACGCCAAAGAGCTTAAACTTGTCTATCTGCGCCATCACAAGCGGAAGGTTCGACACCGCTTTCGAGTTCGAAATGATATATACAACGCCATTGAAGATAGACATCGTGCCCAGTGTAACAATAAACGGTTCAAGTTTGACAATGGACACCAAAACGCCGTTAATCAGCCCTGCCGTCAGCCCCACAATCAAGCCGACCGGAAGCCCAATGGCCAAGCCGACGTTCTGTACCAGGAAGCACATAATCCAGCCGGATATCGTAAAAACAGAGCCGATCGAAAGATCGATCCCGCCTGTCAGTATCACCATAGTCTGGCCTGCGGCTAAAATTCCGATCGCGCTGACTTGATATAATACGTTGGATAGATTCGTAGCCGTCAGGAAATATGGTGAGGCAATTGAAAAAACGATAAACAGGGCAATCAACCCAAACCCCACATAGTATTCAGGCTGATTCATTTTTAATAGTGCAGATTTGCGGTTCATTCTAGAACGGTCTTCTATCATAGTTTTTTGCTTCCTTTCCAAGTATTGCTTTTTCCAGTATCTTTTGTTCCGTGGCTTCCGCCGCTGCAAATTCGCCCACGATCCTGCCTTCATTGATTACGAGTATCCGATCGCATATCGCGATCAACTCCTGCATTTCACTGGAGATCATTAGCACGGCTTTGCCGGCCCGGGCCAATTCTCTAATCAATTCATAAATCTCAACTTTTGTGCTCACATCAATGCCTCGCGTAGGTTCGTCCAATATAAACACTTCCGCATCTTGTGCAAGCCATTTGCTGAGCAACACCTTTTGTTGATTACCGCCGGAAAGATTATTGACTTTCTGGTACACGCCTTTAATTTTGATTCTTAATTTATCGACAATAATCCGGTCAGAACTTTTAAACTGACCTTCATAGACGATAAATCCCTTTTTTAAATTCATGTTGACTTGGTTTATGTTGGAATTTACTGGCAGGTTGACACAGAGCCCTTTGGTTTTC
>WRHG01000046.1 GCA_009783365.1 Clostridia bacterium
TGGTCATTCCATAAGCGCGGCCGAGGAGATTTTTGCTGCGGACGCCCTGGAAAAACTCATTTTGCTTAAAACGAAGAGTACGCCCTATGCCAAGCTTGACGGACACAGGGGCTTGGGGCGCGCGGATCTGCTGCATGAGGATCGCCATGACGCAAAAAACATCATCAATGCTACCAATCGCCGTTTAAAAAATATCTTGCACCCCGGCCTTGCGCCCAACAGACGCTACGGGATTAAAGAGGTCTTCCGCACCATTCCCTTTCACCCCACTATCATACAGGTTATTGAACAAGCCTATGCGGTGGACCTTCCTGAAAACTTCGTTGTTCTGCACATGCGCAGCGGGGATGTGGTGTTTGGAGCGTATCGGCGAGAAGCCCTGCGCCATGCCAAACGCGCTGTGCCCATCCAGTTGGCCAAGATGATTTTGGAACACGAAAAGCGTCCGGTTCTTCTGTTCGGCGAAGATCAGGACACCTTGCGGCGGCTGGCGGATAGCCACGGCCATAGGTTGGCTGCGGATTTTTATCCTTCCATTGCAATGTCCAACACACAACGCGCGTTCTTTGAAATGCTCCTCATGTCCAGGGCCGCGGAAATTTATGCCGGCATCAGAACCCTGTTTGCCAGAACCGCTTTATTTCTGGGGCGGGATATCAAGATGACGGATATCCACACCAAGTTCTCCCAGGAGGACATGTTCGACTTTTTTCAACGGGATTTGGCCATCCACGCTCCCGGCAACAAGGCGCTGCAAAACGCTTTTTCTTACGCCTATCTGTATCTCATCGGACGCGAGAGGAAGAGTCCGCATGAGCTGATGGACCTGCTCGCCGCAGCTCTTGCGCATGATCCGGAGAATGACGGCTACAGAATCTTTACGGCGATTGAGCTCTTCCGGGCCGGAGACGCGGGTCGCGCTGACGCGCTGCTGGGAAACTGCCTGCACCTGCAATGCGAAGACGAACCAAATCTGCAAAAACTGGCCAAAGCCAATCTGATCTCGGGCGTGGCTTTCGGCCGCCTCTATTGGTGGGACTATCTGGCCCCAGTGGAACAAGCCGCCCTGCAAGATTGGCCTTGGGCGGCCCTGACCCTGGCCCTGTGCTGCCAGCGCCTGCCGGAGAAGGGATCCGCCCTGGACTGGCTGCTGCGGGCCGCAAAGATCCTGCCTGAAAACGATATGATACAGGCCTTGACAAGGCAGGCACGATCCGCCTCGTAGCGCATTTTGGCTTTGCAAAACTCGGAATGTTCTACCGGCATTGCCGGTCAACCACATTGCGGATGGCCCGGATCAAATATGGGTAATTGCGGGGACTGGACCGATTTGCGTAGCTCCATTCCTTGTAGCCGTTTTCCAGGAAAGCGGTTTCCTCCACAGCCCCAAATTCTCGCAGGATAGCGCGCATTACAGGCGCGCCGCGCAATATAAAGTCCTTCAGCACCGGCGTGCCGTCCACATAACGGCTTTGCAACAGAGGATCGCCATCGGGCAGATGCTCTTCCCCGTCCGGGCAAAGCCTGGCCAAGGGAAGCCAGAGAAGTTCGCCGGCGTTATAGGAAGCGGCGTATAATTCTTCCATGCTCTGAGGGTCATACAGATATTTTTTTACCTGTGACCAGGATGACGCTTGGAAAGGAATGGCCATCATGGCGTCATGAGACCAGACAGCCATGCCCTCATGAAACCAGGGATTTGTTAGACGGGTCGCTCCATTTTGGATGTGGTGAAAATACTCATGGGCCGGGGTGACATTTTTCTGCAGGGGCAGATCACGGGCAATACGCATACGCAGGGCGAGCGCGCTCTGAGGGACAGGCGGGCGGGCGCGTTCGGGAACCTGGAATGAATGTCCGTTGGCTCCCACCCGTTCCCGGCTGTTGACGAACACGTCAATATAAGCAACATCCTTATAACGCTCGGACTTTAATGGTGCCGGAAATCCCATCAGATCGCAAAAAATATGATGCGCCACTACAAGTTGCAGGGCCAGATCCTCCACAAAATCCGGAATGCCGTTTTGGTTGTAATCCGCCTCGGGCACTGCATGTTCTCCCCGAGTGTGGTAGATGATGCGGAAGATGCCCCAGGCGTAGACGTTTTCTCCTGCCGGGTTCGAGACAAGCAGGCGGCCTCGTGGCCAATCCGGAGCCGCGGTGGCAGCAGACTGAATACTCTCGGCGAAGGCGGGATGCATCCACTGCCCCGCGCTGTTACAAACAGCCAGTCCGCAGGTCAGGAGGAGGATCAGCCCCGTGAGGATAAGGCTTTTGCTTATTCGTTTGTTGTTGCGCATATCGAGGGGTGTGTAAAATTATCTCAATGATTGCAGTCGATCGTAGTAATCCTCAAAGTGCATCGAGTTGCTTACCGCCGTTTTTCCCTCATCTTTGTCGTACAACACCAGATAGATGTTTTGCCATCAATTCAGTTGCGCCGTCAAATCCACGGACGAATGGCCAACGGAAAACCGCATACTGGTAAACAGATTACACTGCTCCACAATTTCTAGCAGTATGCCCTGTGACCGTATTCAGCAGGTTATGCAGAGGCTTTGCTCTCCCTAAGAATTTTAAATATGCCAGTAAAATAGAATAGCATCCGTGGGAAATCCCTCGGACTGCAAAGGGCCAAAAGCTTCAATGCATTCTAGCGGATCTTTGTATATCTAGCTATATTATAAGGATAATATTTTCATTAAAAAATCGCAAAATACCTTGACAAATGGCATTTTAATATTAAAATAACTAATATATCAATATTAGATTTATAAAAATATCATAAACGGCATGACAACCATGCCAAAACTGCAAAATTACGAAAGGCGTATTGACATGGCCGACTGTAGCACATTAGCGCATCCTTCCGCGTGGCATTGCGTGAGCCTGGAACTGGGCTCCGGCTCACTTCTGTCATTCGACATCGACACAGGCCCCACCGCCTGTAGAGAAGGGCAAGACCTGATATTCAACTTTAACAATACGTTAGAACTGACGTTGGAAGGCTTTTTCGAGAGCGCTGACAATAAGCCCGATCCTTGCGCTCCTCTCACGAAGCAACAAAAATTTCACGAAAGGGCGGTCCCTTCCTGTGTCCCCCTTAGGGATTTTCTCTTCAAAGATGATGACGAAATTTTTTTCTAAAATTAATAGTAAAAATTACTAATATTAATAAGATTTTATATATGATCCGCAGCACCCCTTTACGAAACGCAAGGACCATCAACATGACCCATCATAGCGCATTGGCAAGTTCTGGAGCAGGAGCATGCATGAACGCCATGCGGTCAGATACGCAAATCTTAAGGTTGCTTTCATGTTTTTAGGTTATGCAATCGATTTTTTGGGGGTCGGTTCACATGGCATGAAGAGAGATTTTCACTGTGCAATCACAGGAATATGAACTTTTTTTTAAAAAAAAAATTATGCGGTTGACATTAAAGCAGCTTCATCAAGTAACCTGGTTGTATAGCTTATTTTAGTGCCTATGAAAGAGCTTTGCATATAACTATTAGAAAATATTGAAAAAATGTTTTCAGGCGCATATTGCGCAGTAGAAACTCACATAAACACTGCAATAAAACGCAAAGGATACTGACATGGCTAGTCATACCACATTAGCGCGTCCTGGTGCTGGGCAAAGCATGAAGGTGCAAGTAGGCCCAAACGCCCGGTTGGAATTCGCATTTGACCAGACAGAGGCCACCATCAGGAAGGTGGGACAACACCTTATCCTGACTTTTGATGATGGTGGCCAACTCGTCTTGGAAAGTTTTTACACTCACTTCGATAATGTCAGCGGTATGCCCCCACAGCCGCCCACGCTTGTCGTGGAAGGCAAAATTATTACTGGCGAGACATTTTTAGCCGCACTGAACGATCCTGATCTCATGCCGGCCGCTGGCCCAAGTGAAGGTTTCGTGTGGAATCAAGGCGGAGGAGGAGGAGGAGGCGTGCCGCTCTCTGGCGTGGAAGGTATAAATGGCTTGGCCAAGTTTGGCTTTGACGGTTGGGCCACTCGGGGCACGGGCGCCGCCGTAGCTGGCGGTGGTAGTGGTTCCTCCGGGGGTATCGGCTTCGCAGGCGCCAATCTGCTGAGCGTATCCGGCGACACGGACACGGACACGGATACCGACACCGATACTGACACGGACACGGATACCGACACCGATACTGACACGGACACGGATACCGACACCGATACTGACACGGACACGGATACGGACACGGATACTGACACCGATACCGATACGGATACGGATACGGACACCGATACGGATACTGACACCGATACCGACACCGATACTGACACCGATACCGATACCGACACGGACACGGATACCGATACCGATACTGACACGGATACTGACACCGATACGGATACCGACACCGATACTGACACGGATACGGATACCGACACGGACACCGATACTGACACCGATACTGACACGGATACGGATACCGACACCGACACCGACACCGACACGGATACGGACACCGATACGGATACGGATACTGACACGGATACGGATACCGACACGGACACGGACACCGATACCGATACGGATACCGACACGGATCTGGACTATGTGGCGCGCGGCATCATCTACGATGTTGATCACAGCGACAACGACGCGTCGCAGCCGGACAAGATAACCACGCCGGAACTGCGCGTGGATCTGTTGTTAGTGAACGGCGACTCAATTACGAAGGCCATTGATTCCGGTGGATCCATGCCAACAGAGCTGGAATACGCCTTCTATAAGGCCGACGGCTCCCCATTCGAAGAAGGCGCGAGCCCGTTTATGGCAGAGCCCAAGTATACCCCAAGCAATGGCGAGATCGTCTTTGCCCGGCCCGTGGTGCAGGAGGGCTATCCGAATGAGCACGGCGTCTTCTATTGCCGGATCACGGATCCGGCCACGGGCGACAGCTACGTTATACAGCTTGTGTTCGCGCCGAACGGGCAGTTCAACTCTCACCAACAGGATTTGGATGACGGGAAGGAAGATGGACTTGCCTACGGCGAATGGCATGCCGGCAAGCAGACGAATACTGTGTCGCACCAGAATGTCTCATACGATATTGTGGCCAGCGACAAGAACGACGTCCTGACCCTTGACGGCACTGTGGGTGTGGGCAATATTGCCCAGTCCTCCGACAGATCCTACATTGATACCGGCCATGGCAACGATACCCTCACTATCAACGGCACGGTGACCAACACCACCATCAATATCCGCGACGGCAATAACACCATCATCGCCTCCGCCACCGCGGGCGGCGGCGTGAGCGACTCCACCATTACAACCACCTACAAGGACGCTGATGGCAACACCGTCATCGGCAACGGCAATAACACCATCGACATTGGCCGTTACGTGAGCAACACCTCCATCACCCTGGGCGACACCGTGGGCGCCGACGGCAAGCAGTACGTCAAGATCGGCGCAGAGCTGACGTCACAGTCCAGCATCACCATGGGTGAGGGCACGAAGCAGATCGACATCGCAGACTGGATGAGGGAATCCGGCATCACCCTGGGTGGCGGCACAAACAGCATCACCATCGGCCAGCACCTGACCCTCTCCGACATCCTCGTGGGTAACGGCACGAATGACATCGCCGTTGACGGCGTCATGGAAGACAGCGCCATTACGGCCGGATTCGGCACGAACCGCATCGACGTCAAGGGCGGCATAACCAACCACTCCAGCATCACTGCCGGACTCGGCGGCATAAGCAAGAACACCATCGACATCGGTGCGACGATCAACAAAGGCTCCTCCATCCTCGTGGGGGACGGCGAGAATAAGGTCACAGTACATGCAGGCATGCACGACGCCACCATCACGGTGGGCAAGGCTACGACAGGTCATACGAATAAGATCGACATTGACGGCAGCGTGTCGCTCTCCAGCCTCTTCGTCGGGGATGGCAACAACGACATCGATATTGCCGGATGGCTGGACGGTTCCCACATCACCGCCGGCAACGGCGGCACGGACAGCATCACTGTGCATGGTTATGTGACCAACCAATCCACCATCACCGTGGGTGACGGCGACAGCGTCATCAATATCCACGGCAACCTGGACAATTCCAAAATCGTGTCGTCAGGCGGCAGCAGCCACATAGACATCACGGGCAACATGCAAAGCGGAGCCGTCATTGACGGCAAGAACGACATCGGCGACGACCGTGTGGACATCGGCGGCAATCTGTTGAGCGGCGCCGTTACCACCGGCGGCGGCAACGACCACGTCACCATTGGTGGCAATAATGCCTGGAATGCGGATATTAACCTGGGCGCGGGCAATGACTTCCTCATGTTCACCGCCAGCGGCTTCAACACCAACCTCTTCAACAACAGTGCGTCCAAGGATACGCACTTGGAAGGCGGCGCCAACGATGCAGTGCTGCATGCGACAGCCAGTAGCCCAGCCTATCTGGGCGACATCCTGGGGCTGCATTCGGACGCCATCTTATCCCTACAACAAACCCTGCAATACATCCAACCCGGCAGCACACGCCCAATCCATGGTTTTGAAACCTTGCTGGTGGAGCTGGACGACGACAAACGGAGCCTCGACACCCTTCTGAACGGCGTTGCCTGGTTGAAGCAGATTCAGGGCGGCTATGACCCCTCGGACACCACAGGTGACAACCATGTGCAATCCCTCGTGGTGACGGGCAACCATACGTTGTCGGGCGGCATGAACGGGTCCGGGTTCTCGCTCCAGTCCACCGCTGCGCAGATCGACGGTCTGAACGGCACCTTCGACCACTATGTGGGCAAGCATAATGGCGAGGACCTTCACATCTACATCCTGCACCAGAGCGTCACCGGCTAGACCGTCTCCGCAACACAAGGACCGCCCCAGTGACGGGAGCGGTACTGATAACGAAACACCCCGCTAACGCGGGGTTTTTCGTTTCCGCGATGTCCCGTCTCACGTGTTGCGCCATGAGGAAAGTGCATTTATAGTGATGGCTGTGCGGATCTCAGCTTGCGCCCCTGTATCCGCGAAAGCAAGGAAAGAGCATGCGCTATATCGTCATTTCCAACCGGCTTCCCATTACGCTCACGGGCAGGGACGGCAAAATGCGCATTACCCGCAGCAATGGCGGCATGGCCACCGGCCTGGATTCTTTGGATACGCGCGGGGAACTGCACTGGCTGGGCTGGCCCGGACTGCATGTGGAAGAAGCAAGAGCGAGGCAGGATATCAAAATCCGCCTGAGGAGGAGACTGCTTCACCCCGTTTTTCTGAACCTGGATCAGGTCCAGAATTTTTACGAGGGATACTGCAACAGCACCTTGTGGCCGCTGAGTCACTATTTTTTCAGCTATATCACCCAAGACGAAAAATACTGGAAAGCCTTCAGGGAAGTCAACGAACTCTTCTGCCGCGAGGCGCTGAAAATTATCCGTCCGGGCGACGTGATCTGGATCCACGATTACCACCTCATGCTTCTGCCCTCCTTGATCCGGGAACAACTGCCGGACGCCTGTATCGGCTACTTCCACCACATCCCCTTTCCGTCCTACGAATTGTTCCGCTCTCTGCCCGAACGGGCTGAACTGCTGCGCGGACTCATGGGCGCGGATCTCATCGGCTTTCATACCCACGATTACGTGCGCCACTTCATCAGCACCCTATACCGGGTACTGCATCTCGAATGCCAAATGGACGAAATACAGTTGGAAAACCGGGTGGCGCGAATCGACGCCTTTCCCATGGGCATCAACTATGAAATGTACCACAAGGACGTCACCCAGCCGGCAATGCGCTCCTTCGCCCAGAAGTTGAAGCAGCGCGCCGGGGGCAGCAAGATCATTCTGTCGGTGGACCGCCTGGATTACAGCAAGGGCATTCTGTTCCGCCTGGAGGGTTTTGCCGCTTTTCTCGAACGCCATCCAGAATACCGGGGCAAGGTCACCTTGCTCATGGTGGTGGCGCCCTCCCGGGACAGCGTGGACAGGTATGCGGATCTAAAAACACGGATTGACATGACCATAGGCGCTATCAACGGCGCGTACTCCACGGTAGGCTGGACGCCGGTGCAGTATTTCTACCGCTCGTTTTCCTATTCCGAACTTTTGGCCATGTACGCCATCGCGGACATCGCCCTAGTTACGCCCCTGCGTGACGGCATGAACCTAGTGGCCAAGGAATACGTGGCCGCCAAGCGCGACCAGCCCGGCGTCCTGATCTTGAGCGAAATGGCAGGCGCAGCAGTGGAACTGGCCGACGCCATCATCGTCAATCCCATGGACGCCCGGCAGATCGGTGACGCTATCCTTAAAGCCCTGTCCATGACGGACGAAGAACAACTGGCCGTAATCAGGAAAATGCAGAAAATCATCGCCCGCCAGACAGTGCGCCGATGGGCCGGCGACTTCACCTCCGAACTGCGGGAGGTGAGACAACGCAACAGCGAACTGGCGGAAAAATACTTGAAAAGCAACATGTTGTTGCAGATACAGCGGGCCTACGCCAACGCCGGACGGCGCCTGCTCCTTTTGGATTATGACGGCACCCTGGTCCCCCATATGCCGGATCCGACCATGGCCCGGCCCAGTCCGGCCCTGTGCGCGATACTTGGCGCGCTGGCGGCGGACGAGCGCAACATGGTCGTGGTGTGCAGTGGCCGGGATAAAACCACGCTGGACGAGTGGCTCGGCGGGCTGGATATCGGGCTGGCTGCCGAGCATGGCGTTTTCTTCAAGGATCAGGGGGTCTGGCAATGGAACATTCCGGATACCCTCTGGAACGACGAAATACGTGACATTCTGGAGCGCATTCAGAACAAAACGCCGCGTTCGGCCATCGAGGAGAAGAAAACAGCCCTTGTCTGGCACTACCGGCAGGTGGATCACTGGTTGGCGGAACTGCGGATCATACAGCTCATGCGCGCGCTGGTCGGCCCCTGCTCCAGGCTTGGTCTGCAAATCATGCATGGGAGCAAGATCATTGAAATCAAGCCCGCCGACTGCCACAAGGGCATGGAGGCTCAGCGGCGGCTGGGACAGGACAACTACGACTTTATCCTGGCGATAGGCGACGACGCCACGGACGAGGACATGTTCGCGGTTTTGCCGCCGGAAGCCGTCACCATCAAGGTTGGCCCCTTCTCCGACGCGGCCAGATATACCCTGCCCGCCCAGAACAGGGTCGTGCCTCTCCTTCAGGCATTGCTTGAGGCGCAAGCAGATTGATTCCGCAGGGACGCTGAGTGGCCGGGCGCATGGGCCAGGGCGCGTTTTTCGTGTACGACGGACAACCCGCGTCAGGCATAGGCCTGGCTCAGGCGTTGCCGTTCCCGTAAAAGACAACCCTGTTGCGTCCGCCTTCTTTCGCCTGATACAGGGCGTTGTCCGCGTATTTGGTCGCCGTGCTCATATCGTTTATCGGGGCCGCGTATGCAATGCCAAAGCTTGCTGAAATCGGTATCTTCCTGTCCTCGAATTCAACAGGTTCCATACACAGGCTTTGCCGGATGCGTTCAGCGATCTTGAGCACATTCGGTTTATCCACATCGGGCACAAGCAGGATAAATTCCTCTCCGCCGTAACGGCCGAACACGTCGTACGACCGGATAGCTTTTTTCACCCTCTGGACGGTGACCTTGAGCACCTCGTCCCCTGCCAGATGCCCATAATGGTCATTGACGGCCTTGAAATGATCCAGGTCGAAAATGATAATGAAACATTCACTGTGTATTCTTATGGATCGTTCAATCTGTATTATGCCAAGCTCCATGAAACAGCGCCTGTTGAAGATGCCCGTGAGCGCATCGCTGTTGGCCATATCCTTGAGCCGTTTATTAAGCCTTACGTCGCGTACGAGTAAAACAACTGTTATAAACAGCATCAATGACAGGACGCCGGCAAAGCCTGTCAGGAAAAACGCGCGCTCTTCCGCAAACTTTTTCGAATAATCAAACACCCTGCCAGTCCAGTCAGTTTCAATCGCGTCCGTTTGCACATATTGCTGCGCCTTGTTTATTATGGAGCACAAAAGTTTTTCATCTTTGTGAAAACCGAAATGGGAATCCATCGGCGCGTTTAATTTGAGATTGATCTTGAAGCCAGATTTTTCACGATAATGATTCTGGGTAAGCAGCATATGTTCGGACGCCATCACCAAGTCCACTTCTCCTCTCTCCAGCGCGTCCAGGCATGCCTCCAGCGTATCGTATTCCTTCAGGTTGTCGTTATTGGGAAAGATCTCGCGGTATATATCCTCATGTCCGGATCGTCTCATGACTCCCACGGTCGTCCGCACAATCTGGTAACTTGCCAGATTCGGCGAATCCGATTTTGACATAATGGCGTAATAAGAACGGGAATACGGAACCGCGCTCCATAGGAAATGGTCTCTTCTCGCTTCGGAATACAAGAGCTGCGCGGTCATCTGTATCTTTCCGGCGCGCACCTTTTCAAGCATCTCCGCCCAGATGGCGTTTTTTTCGGTCGCCGCCTCAAAGCGTATGTCCGTAAGTTTGCGGATTTCCACAAGAACATCCAAGGCAATCCCTTGGAAGTCCTTTTCTTTTTCGTTATAGAAGCTGACAGGGTAGTTATCGTGCTCAAACGCGACGGAAACAGCCGCTCCCCGCTGCTTCAAATCATCCAGGTAAGCCCTTTCCTCGAGCGTGAGCGACCTGTGCAATTTATACCTGGCATACTCAAAATCTCCCTCTCTATAGAGCGCGTACAGCCTGTCTACCCCTCCCGCGGCAATGTATTTGTCCAGCACGGAGATAATCGGGGCCAATTCGGGATTGGCGGTAGTCATCGAAACGGGTTCATGCACCATCGGCAGAAAGAGGGAGGAACGGATAAAGTCATATTCATCAAAAGCGGGCTCCGCGACGGCTTCGCCGACAAACGCGTCTATCTCGCCGGTTTCGATCATCCACGCGGCTGTATGGAACGTATCAACAGCTACGCTTTGAAACGGCACGGGGTAGATGCTCCTGATGGACGCCGCTGTGACGGAATTCTCCAAAAAGCCGATTTTGCGTCCAGCTATGTCCGCCTCGGTCTGCACCTTCCTCGAGCCCTTGTGCGTGAAGACCCGGAGCATGCGTTCCGCAATGGGGTGGGACATGCGGTACGTACTCATCCGTTCCTCTGTCGGCGTCAATTCCCCCGTGAAATCAAGCGACAGGGATTTGAGTTTTTCGAGCAAGGTGTGCCAGTTATATATTTCCTGGACAAAACGTATCCCGAAAAGCTCCGAGAGCAGCGCGCAAAACTTTATCGTGAAGCCGGCCTGGACTCCGCCTGGCAATATAAAGGCTTCCGTCGCAAGAACGGCGCCGTAGGATAAGGAATTTCTTTGGGATTTCAGCGCCTCGATTGCGGCGATTTCCTCTGCGGTCACGCCGGGGATGTCCTTGTAAGTCTTTACGGAGGCAATCGGCAAAGCGGCATCCGCTGCCGTCACGTATCCAGTTGGCAAGAAAAGGCACCACATGATCAGGCAGAAAACGGCTGTACGCTTCATGCGTCTTGTCTACCACATAAAGCAGGCGGCTTCAATGGGTTTTGCGGAGGAGGAGGGGAGCCCGGGCTGCCCGCGCGTTCTCTTTGTTTGACAAAATCTGCTGCAAAGAGTCATATAACGAGGCTGTTGACAAGTGTGCTCTTGGGCCTTTGACGACGGACATGCCGGAGGGTGGTTAGCTCAGTTGGTAGAGCATCGGCCTTACAAGCCGGGGGCCACAGGTTCAAGTCCTGTACCACCTACCAGGAAAATCAGGCGTTTACGGATAAGTTGCTGTAAGCGCCTTTTCATTTTTTCCACCATTTTTCCACCAAACAGTCCTATCTCCTGCAATGCCTCATGCCGCCTTTGCCGCCCTACTGACCTGTATAGATGTCCACACGCCGCCGCACTTCGCTGGTATCCCCCCCGCGTTCAGGGCGTCGGCTACCTTCTGGAAGCTCAGGCCGGTCTTTTCGCCCTTCTCGCGCTTCCTGGCGAGGGCAACCCGCGTCCGTTCACCGACAAGGCCGCGC
>WRHG01000047.1 GCA_009783365.1 Clostridia bacterium
AACGCTGCAAGCTCATGGGTGCGGATTGTACTCGCTCATCGGCCTTTACTTTATCCGCGTCTGCGCTGTGATTCAGCTTCACATGGCGCACCAAAGAGCCAGCCATCTCCTCCTCCTTCAAAACGGCGAGGCCTTGTGTGGCCTCTCGCACCGCCCCGGCAGGGCCGGAGGCGCTCAAATACAGGCTAATCAAATCGGATATGGGCCCCTCACACAGTAGCATTCCTGCGTCAATCAATATGGCGTAGTCCAACGTACGAGCCACTTCGTCAATAAGGTGGGTGCTCAGTATGAAGGTGCGAACCGGATTTTTGCGCTTTTCTTCCAGAAGCTGGTCATAGAAGCGTTCCCGCATAACAGCGTCCAACCCCAGGCTGGGCTCGTCAAAAACCGTTAATGGCGCGCCGGAGGCCAACCCCACGGCAAGCAACACCGCTGTCTGCATGCCACGGCTAAAGTCTTTCAGCTTCTTTTTCATAGGTAGGTCAAACCGCTGCGCCAATTC
Organism: Clostridia bacterium; assembly: GCA_009783365.1. Next base: position 506 of record WRHG01000047.1, read on the forward strand.
GACGGCATAGGCCCCATTCCATACGGGAAACAGACCCGCGCAAACATAGAACAGCCTCTTCAGATTCGCAAGCTTGCCAAAATCAGGCGAGTCTCCAATCATGCACAGCCTGCCAAGGGCGGCTGCGGAGGTTCTTTTTTCGCCAAAAATCTCCGACTCTCCCGCATTCGGTCGAAGTTGCGCACTGATGATACGTAGCAGGGTACTTTTGCCCGCGCCGTTACGGCCCAACAAACCCACAATTTGGCCGCCTTTCGCCGAAGTGCTCAGGTCGTTCAGAGCCTGGGTTTTGCCAAAGTTTCGGGAGATATGGCGTACTGCAAGCGCCACTGGCTGTTGACCCATCGTTTCCATACAAAGGCCCCCTTTACACAACGATGTAAGCAACACGCGACACAATTATCCAAATAGCTCACACCAAATCCGTAAGGCTGGTAGTAGAATACAGCATTCTGTTTAGGCTGTAAAGTGGCTTGCCAATGCCCGGCGACAATCCCTGGAGCGAAAGCTTTTTCTCTATCCTCAAGAAGGAAGCTGTCCACCCCTTGCGATTCCATTCCCGCGACCTGGCGAGACAGGCCATTTTCCTCTACATCGAGACCTTCTACAATCGCACCAGAATCCAGAAAAAGCTCGGCTTTCGCCCTCCCATTGACTTCCTCCGCATTGCTGAACTACACGCCGCCTGATACCTGCTTACTCAAATGTCCGTTTTTTTGTTGACGTACCGTACAATGACACGTTAGTTGAGAGGTATCATAGTCACCATGAAGAAAACACGTATTGGAGGACTTCCCTAATGAAACGAGTCCATAAGCACCAGTCAACACTAACGATAGCACTTTTCTTGACAATTTGTCTTTTCAATGTCTCCGCTCAAGCAGGCGCAATGCCGCCAGGCGCAACGATGCTGGAAGTACCCGATGTGGAGGGTCTGTTATCCATCGGGGGCATATTGCCGCTTTCGGACGGTAGCGTTGTCATCGGCGGACAAGTGCAATACCCTGGCGAGTACCGCGAGGGCTACATGGGTGGTAATGTAGACCTTCAATACATGGTCCGAAATGATGCCATCGCGATGCAAATCGACGCAAGCGGTAAAGAACTCTGGAGGAGCCGGCTCGGCGATCCACATGCGGACAACTACTTTAACCCAGTGGGTCTGTTGTCGGATGGGCGTATCCTGATGTGGTTCGTAGCGGAGGATTCAACGTTTGGAGACCGCTTTTTCATCGTAGGGCTAGACGGTGTGGTGGAAGAGATGCTCCCGTGGCGAACCCTGGCTGCGCATTTTCCACCGAGATCGATGGTGCTAATGCCCGAAAGCGGGTATCTGGGGGGCGATTCCACCGTTGTTGACTTCTACTACGACTACCATACCGACCAGCTGGAAAAATCCGGCCTTCAATATAGCCGGGAGATGACGCTACTTGATTTTGACTTGAACGTGGTGTGGTGCAAGGATATGTCACCGCTGGGACCCGCGTTTGGCAACAACCACTATGCCGTGGAGGTTACGGATGGCATCATCATGCACGGGCTGGGGCAAACGGTTGTGCCGGACGCCGCGTCGGAGCAGCCATTGTTTTTCACATCGGTCGTAAAGCTGGATAAGCAGACAGGGGAAGTCCTCTGGCAGCTAACGGATGAGCCGCGTGAAAACGGCATGGGCGCGTGGGCGATAACGGAGACACAGGACGGCTCTCTGCTCTTCACTGGGGCATACCTGGAGCCGGGCCAGCTGCTTGATGAAGACGAAACGCTCCATACGCTGACAAAGGTTACGGGAGAAGGTGTGCCTGTCTGGACAAAACGCTATGAGAACATAGATACCCAAATGCTCTATCGAATTGTGCCGTTTCAGGATGGATATTTGCTCCTGGGCTCCAAGTGGGACAAGTATTACACCTATACGCTTTTCTACGTGGATGCAGACGGTGAATTGCTGGGAGCGCTGACAATTGAGCCAGAAGAGGACCGCATACCAGGCTGGCCCTCATTAATGGCTGCGCCGGATGGAACGGTGTATATATCCGGTTCCATAACAACCCCATATGATGAAGAAACGGAGACGCGTGGGGATTTGATCGGATCATTCTTAGGAATCCTAAAATCCGAATATTTTTCGGAGTTGGAGTAAGCTAAAATTACCTACCTGCAATTAATACGATTCTTAGATGAAAACGGTTGAGCAGCTTCCGGCTTATCTAGCACAATAAAAAAACCGCCATTTCTGGCGGGTGGTGGTGCTTACTGGACTCGAACCAGTGACCCCATCGATGTGAACGATGTGCTCTACCAACTGAGCCAAAGCACCAAACGGAGTATGGATTGATTATAGCATCCGAAGGGAGGAATGTCAATTGCTGATTGCCTCCCAATTGTTGGTTTGGCCGGCCGGCTGTGCTATAATCGTCATACTTCGCGGGACCCCGGGATGAGGTGAAACACGATGAGCTACCGCCGGACACTGAATATCATTATGCTTGAATCCGCGCTGGTAAGTTCCGGCGTGCTTATTTGCATTCCAATTATTACTGTGTTTTGGAATTCCGTCGGTATGAACCAATTCCTGATCGGCGTGTCGCAACTGATATGCGCCGCCACCCTTTTTCTGTTCGATGTGCCAATGGGATACATAGCCGACAGATTCAGCCGGAGATCATTGAATGTGATCGGAAATTTCGGCGTCGCCGCGACGTTTGTGGTTTATGCTTTTGCCCAAAACCTCTGGATGGTTATTGTTGGGGAAATTCTTTGCGGGCTTTTCCTTGCAATGTCGGGCGGCGTAGACAGGGCGTTTCTTAAAATCTATTCGGACAAAATTGACAGTGACGGCAACCTGTTCAGGAAGAAGACGGCGCAACTCGCCGTGATACAAATTGTTTGTATGTGTATAGCCATTTTGATCGGCATGTTTATTTCAAAACACAGCATTCGGCGGACCATTGCCGCGGTTGCCGTTCCGTTTCTAATTGCGGCGGTCTTGGCGCTGATGATCAAGGACATCGGCGAAAAAATCACGGTGAAACATGCGAATCATTTCAAAGATATGCTTGCGAATTTTCAAAGCGTTTTAAAAAGCGCCGAGGTGAAATGGCTGGTGTATTCGTATGCGATAGGGTTCGAGGTAACCCATCCGATTATTTGGGCGCTGACGCCGCTTTTGACGATCGGGGGCATTCCCGTTTGGCTGGTTGGCATTGGCTGGATTCTGTGGTATGGTTTGGCGCCGTTGGGCACGTTGTTTGCGAATAGAACGCAGCATTGGAAAACATCGTCGCAAGTACTCGCGCCGTTTTTCATTGTGCTGCTTGCGTCATTGCCGGTAATTTTTTCTCAAAACCTGGCGACGACATTGTTCTTTTCGCTTTCCGGGATTTCATTCGGCATTGTAAATATTTACATTATGCCGGCTATCCAGGCAAAAACCGAAGAAAAGCATCAGACCACCGTTGTTTCCGTAACGTCCACAGCCGCAAGGCTCGTCTATATACCGATCGTCGCAATAACGAATTATTTTGGCAACGCCGCGCCGCAGTATATCCTGTTTGCGACCGTCCTCATATTCGCTCCGCTGACACTTCTCGCATGGGTGAAGCTGAGAGGACTTGAAATGTAAAAACCTTACAAAATCTTGACAATTCTCCCACCCTCCTCATACATTGGCCTGTTATGCTTACCTCGCCAAAATAAGGAAAGCGAGGATTAAGAATATGAAGAAGACGCTGGGTTTGTTCCTCTCCTGCATGATGCTAATGTCATTCGCCGTCGCCGCATTGGCGGCGGACTTCGACGGGAACCGTCCCATCAATCTGGTCTCCCGGGAGGACGGCTCGGGAACCCGCGGCGCGTTTATCGAACTCGTCGGGGTTGAGGTGAAGGACGCGGACGGCAATAAAGTGGACCATACAAGCGAAGAAGCGATCATTGTGAACAAGACGGACGTGATGCTGCAAACCGTTGCCGGCGACCTGTACGCTATCGGATATGTTTCCATGGGTTCCCTGAGCGATTCGGTGAAAGCCCTGAACATTGACGGCGCGGCCGCCAATCCGGGCAACATCAAGAGCGGCGAGTACACCATCGCCCGCCCGTTCAACATCGTCACCAAGGGGGCGGCGGCCGGGCTGGCTGAGGATTTCATCGCCTATATCCTCTCCGAGGACGGACAGAGCGTTGTTTCCAACGGCTATATCGCGATTGACGACGCCGCGCCCGCTTTCGGCGGCGCAAAACCCGCCGGAGAGATCGTGGTGCTGGGTTCTTCCTCGGTGGCGCCTATCATGGAAAAGCTTATTGAGGCTTATCAGGCTTTGAACACAGACGCCAAAATCGAGATTCAGATCATCGACTCCACAGCCGGCGTCAACGCCACCATTGAGGGAACTTGCGACATCGGCATGGTCAGCCGGGAATTGAAGGAGAGCGAGTTGGAGGAGCTTACATGCACACAGATCGCCATCGATGGCATCGCGGTGATCGTCAGCCCGCAAAACCCGCTGGAAAACCTTGCCAAAGAGCAAGTGCGCGCCGCTTTCACGGGTGAGCTGGAAACCTGGAAAGAGCTGCAATAAGCCATCGTAAAACCCAAAAAGGACTACCATCCAGGGAGGGTTACCCTCCCTGGATTTTCGGAGGTTCCGGCGATGAAACAGTTTCGCGAGCGCCTTGCTCACGGTGGCTTTACCGTTGCCGCGCTTACATCCATTGTGATGGTGGCGCTGATCTGCGTATTTCTGTTCGCGGGAGGCCTGCCCGCTATTGGCAGGATCGGCATCCCGGAGTTCCTGTTGGGGCAGAAATGGGCGCCAAACAATATACCTCCTCAATTTGGCATCCTGCCCATGATTCTGGCCAGTATCTATGTAACGCTGGGCGCGCTGGCGGTGGGCGTTCCGATAGGAGTATTCACGGCGGTTTGCCTGGCGCGCTTCTGCCCGAAGTTCCTGTACCGGTGGCTTAAGCCCGGTGTGGAGCTTATGGCGGGAATTCCCTCTGTCATTTACGGGTTCTTTGGCCTTACGGTGCTCGTACCCGCCGTCCGTGAGCTGTTTGGCGGAACGGGCATGAGCATACTCGTGGCGTCGGTGCTGCTTGGGATGATGATTCTTCCTACCATTGTCGGCCTCGCGGAAAGCGCGCTCCGGGCCGTGCCGGAAAGCTATTATGAAGGCGCGCTGGCGCTGGGCGCAACCCCCTGCCGCGCTATGTTTCGGGCGGTGCTGCCCGCCGCCAAATCCGGCATCATGGCCGCCGTAGTGCTTGGTATCGGCCGGGCCATAGGGGAAACCATGGCGGTGGTCATGGTGGTGGGGAATCAGGCGCGTATGCCGGTATCCCTGTTAAAAGGCGCGCGGCCTCTTACCACCGGTATTGTGCTGGAAATGGGGTATGCTTCCGGCCTGCATCGGGAGGCGCTGATCGCCATCGGCGTGGTGCTGTTCGTTTTTATCCTGCTGATCAATCTGCTGCTCTCGGCAATGAAAAGGAGGGCATAAGCCATGCGCAAACGTTTCGGAGAGGCTTTGCTGATGGGCTGTACGTATTTAGGGGCGGCCCTGTGCGCCGGCGTCATGATCAGCCTTGTAGGGTACGTGCTTATCAAAGGGATTCCGCATTTGAAGCCATCCCTGTTTTCACTTACCTACACCAGTGACAACGTATCCCTGCTGCCCGCCATGATTACCACCCTGTTGATGGCGCTGTGCTCGCTGCTTATCGCGCTTCCTCTGGGCATAGGTGCGGCGATCTACCTGGTGGAATATGCCCGACGCGGCAACAAGGCGGTTGTCTGGATCCGCATGACCACCGAAACGCTGGCGGGCATCCCTTCCATCATCTACGGGCTGTTTGGAATGCTCTTTTTTGTAACAGCCCTGGGGTGGGGTTTTTCACTGATTGCCGGAGCGTGCACGCTGGCCGTTATGATCCTTCCTTTGATCCTGCGCAGCACGGAGGAAGCGCTGAAAGCCGTGCCGGACTTGTATCGCGAAGGCGCCTTCGGACTGGGAGCGGGAAGGCTGCGAACGGTGATGAAGGTGGTGCTGCCGGCAGCCATGCCTGGTATCCTGGCGGGGGTGATCCTGTCCATCGGCCGCATCGTTGGCGAAACCGCCGCGTTGATCTACACAGCCGGTACAATGGCGCAGATACCCACAAACCTGACGGCGTCCGCCCGAACCCTATCCGTGCATATGTACGCTCTCTCCAGCGAAGGGTTTCATACCAACGAGGCTTCCGCCACAGCCGCCGTCCTGCTCATACTGGTGCTTGGCATCAATACCCTGTCCGCGTATATCGCCAGGAAGCTCAGCCGGAGGTAAGAATGTATACGTTTGAAATTCAGGATCTCAACCTGTACTATGATGGGGTTCAAGCGCTCAATAACATCAACATGAACATATCGCCGCAGGAAATCACCGCCCTGATCGGGCCGTCCGGATGCGGTAAAAGCACGCTGCTAAAGACGCTGAACCGCATGAACGACCTTGTGGAAGGCTGCCGTATCAACGGGCGCGTGCTGCTGTGCGGGCAGGATATTTATCAGGGCATGGATGTAAGTATCCTGCGCAAGCGGGTGGGCATGGTGTTTCAAAAACCCAATCCGTTCCCGATGAACGTGTATGACAACATCGCTTTTGGTCCGCGCACCCACGGCGTCACACGGCGGGGTCCCTTGGATCAAATTGTGGAGAATTCCCTTCGGGACGCGGCTATTTGGGATGAGGTGAAGGATCGGCTGCGAAAGCCCGCGCTGGGGCTTTCGGGGGGGCAGCAACAGCGGCTGTGCATCGCGCGGGCGCTGGCGGTGGAGCCTGAGGTGTTGCTTTTGGATGAACCAACCAGCGCGCTGGATCCGATTTCCACCGGAAAAATTGAGGAACTCCTGCTGCAGCTCAAAGAAAAATATAGTATACTGATCGTGACCCATAATATGCAGCAGGCAGCCCGCATCAGCGATTGCACCGCATTTTTCCTGCTTGGGGAAATGGTGGAATGCGCGGACACGGATACCCTGTTCTCCATTCCCAAGGATCAACGAACCGAAGACTATATTACGGGGAGGTTTGGATAATGCGAAGCCTCTTTGAAACCCAGTTGGAGGCGCTCAACGTCAGCCTGCTGGAAATGGCGGCGCTGGTTCAGAATGCCATAACACGCGCCACCGACGCGCTGATCCGGCAGGACGCGGAGGCCGCCCGCGCCGTTATGGACAGCGGCGTGGAGGACAAGGAAAAAGAAATAGAGGGGCTCTGCCTGAAGCTGCTGCTTCACCAGCAGCCGGTGGCGAAGGATCTGCGCCTGATATCCTCGGCGCTCAAGATGATTACGGATATGGAGCGTATCGGCGATCAAGCTGCGGACATATCGGAGCTGACCGTATACCTGGCTGATAAGACCTATATTAAGCGCCTGGAGCATATCCCGCTGATGGCCGAAGCCACGGTAAAGATGGTCATCGAGAGCATCGACGCCTATGTGCGTAAGGATTTGACCATGGCTCACGCTGTGATCGACTATGACGACGTGGTGGACGGGCTTTTTCTGAAGGTAAAAAGTGAATTGATCGACTTGATCCGCCTGGATGAAAACGCGGGGGAGCAAGCCATGGACCTGCTGATGATCGCAAAGCATTATGAGCGAATTGGCGATCACGCTGTGAATATCGCCGGATGGGTGGTTTTTTCCATCACTGGCAAGCATGCGAAAGAATGAGGGATGCTCATGTCAACAGTGATGCTGGTAGAGGATGACGAAAGCATACGGGAGTTGATCACCTACGCTCTCGGCGCGGCAGGGTTCACTGTACGCGGCTTTTCGGACGGCGCGGCCTTTCGCGCGGCGATCGGCAAGGAGCTGCCGGAACTGGTGCTCCTGGATATCATGCTGCCCGGCGAGGACGGTTTGTCCCTCCTTCAAGCCCTGCGTCAAAACGCGCGCACCCGCCCTCTGCCCGTTATCATGCTCACCGCCCGGGGCGCGGAACTGGACCGGGTGAAGGGGCTGGACGCCGGCGCGGATGATTACATCGCAAAGCCTTTTTCCGTGCTGGAAATGACAGCCCGGGTCCGGGCGCTGCTTCGGCGCAGCCAGGCGTCCCAAGGGAAAGTCCTTTCCATCGGGAATGTTCAGCTGGACACGGAAAGGCGGGTTGCCACCGTGGGTGGCGAGCCGGCATCGTTAACCTTCAAGGAGTTTGAACTCCTGCGATACCTGATGGAAAATGCGGAGCTCGCTTTAAGCCGCGACCGTATCCTGGAAAAGGTGTGGGGTTATGATTATGCGGGCGGAACCCGGACGGTGGATATGCACATGGCGGCGCTGCGTCAGAAGCTAGGCGCGGCAGGAATTGTGCTGCAGACTGTACGCGGCGTGGGATATAAAATAGGAGAAGCGCCATGAAAAAGCGGATTTTTCGGTACATGCTGCTGTTGACGCTCCTGTGCCTGTTCCTGCTGGGAGCGCTGGTGTCCATGCTCTTCTATAGCGCCGCGGAGCAGTGGGCCAAACGGGACGTGCGGGATAAGGCCATACTGCTGCAAAACCTTTCGCCGGACGTATTTACCGAGGGCGGGTACGCGGGCGGGGACCGGCTGACCCTCATCGCTCCCGACGGCCTGGTGCGCTATGACAGCGCAGCCTCGGACCCGCCTGACAATCATTTGGACAGGCCGGAGGTCCAAGCGGCTTTCCGCACCGGTTTTGGAGAGGCGACGCGGTTTTCCCAAACGATGGGGGCGTCCGCGTACTACTACGCGGTCAGGCTTCCGGGGGGGGATGTGCTGCGCGTATCCCGCCCCATCGCCAGCACCCAGGGCGTGTTATGGCACGCGCTGCCCGTCATGGCGGTGACCTTGCTGGCGGTGTACAGCCTCGGTAATGTGCTGGCCGCGCGCCTGACCCGGGCCATTATTAACCCCATTCAAGCCATGCCTCCGGTTCTGGAGGAGGATACGCCCGTGTACGACGAGCTTTCGCCGTTGGTACACACCATTGTCCAGCAGCGGAAGCGCATTGAAAGCGGGGAGCAGGACTTGCGGGAACGGGCAAAAATGCTGGAAGACATTACCGAAAACATGCGGGAAGGGATTGTGCTGCTTGACCGGCAGGGCATCGTCGTGCAAGCCAACGCCAGCGCTTTGGCGCTGCTGGGCGCAACCGCAGAGTCGGTGGGAAAGCATCTTCTGGTGCTGACCCGGGATTTGGCCATCGTGGATCACGCGAAAAGTGCTCTGGCCGGAGAACGGAGCGACTGCGTTCTGGCTATTGGAGACAGGCATATACAGGTTTATTGCAGCCCGTCCCTGAACAGCGGAGCCATGCTGCTCTTTATGGACATTACCGAAAAGGTACAGGCGGAACAAACCCGGATGGCGTTCTCCGCCAATGTCTCTCATGAACTGAAAACACCGCTGACGAGCATTTGCGGATATGCCGAAATCCTGTCCAGCGGAGCGGCGGCGCCCGAGGAGGCGCAGCATTTCGCGGATATCCTGCATAAAGAAGCAAAACGCCTGGTTACGCTTGTGGAGGACATCATGCAATTGTCCAAGCTGGATGAAAGCACCCCATCGACGCTGGACCGAGATGATGTGAACGTATTCGCGCTGGCGGAAGAGGCGGTGGCCGCCGCCCGGGCCAAGGCGGACGCAAAACAAGTACGGCTCGCGCTGCATGGAGAGAGCTGCTTTTTGCGCGCTAACCGGGCAATGATCCACGAACTCCTGTATAACTTGGTCGACAATGCCGTAAAGTATAATAAACCGCACGGAACGGTCACGGTGGAAATCATCCGTCAGGCTGGGCAGGCGCTGATCACCGTGCGGGATACGGGCATCGGCATCCCAAAGGCCCTTCAGGAGCGTGTGTTTGAACGCTTTTTCCGTGCGGACCCCTCCAGGTCGAAGGAAACAGAGGGAACCGGCCTGGGGCTGGCCATTGTAAAGCACATCGCGCTGGCGCACGGCGGGGAAGTGGCGCTGGAAAGCCGGGAGGGAGAAGGAACCACGTTGCGGGTGACCCTGCCGGGCTGCGTGTAAGCCGAATGACAGAGGCGGGGATTACTGCCAGTGTTCCTCCAGCCATTTCACCACCCCGTCACCGTCGTTCGCGCCGCAGATGGCGTCGGCGGCGGATTTTACCTCCGCTTTCGCGTTTTCCACCGCGACCCGGACATCGCAGCCGGCGAACAACGGCAAATCGTTCAGGTTGTCGCCGAATCCAACGATACGCCTGTACCCGTATGTTTCTTTGAAATAGGTTGCGGCGCTCCCCTTGGACGCTTTGGCGCTGAACACTTCCAAAAACCATAAATCCGTGCTGTAATTGTCCTTGTACAGCGTCATGTTCAAGTCGGGCAGCGCCAAAAGCGCGTCATGTACCGGTTGAAGCTGCTCCCTCGTGTCAATCATGGTGAAGTAGATGATATGCTCCGGAGGCGCGTCGCTGAAGCTGTTTCGATGCCGGAAGGATTTATGATAATGGGCAATCCGCGCCTCCACAGAGCCATGCAGCGGTCTTGGCCCGCGGGATTCATGATATGTCCGCATTTCCCCGCCGGTAAGTTCATACATAAACCCCGTCGTTTCAAAGGCCCGCAGCGTGCGTATCACCGCCGGAATCGCATCCGGCGGAAACGTATGCGTTTGCGCATAGCATTGCCGCTCTCCGTCATAAATCAGCACGCCGTTCATAAGGGCTACGGGAAGACCCAACGTAAGGCCTGCCAGTATTTTGCCGGATGAGCTGAGGGTCCGCGCTGTGGCGACGGTGAAATGCAGCCCGTTCGCAATCATGCCGTTCAAAGCGTTTTTTGTGTACTCGGATAGCTCGGCGGCCTGGTTTAGCAACGTCCCGTCAAGATCGGATATGTAAAGGGTTTCGCTCATATTCCCGCTACAGGCTCGCCTGCAGCGCGTCCGCCACGGCATCCAGAAATTGAACGCTGCTGATCCCTTGCGCATTGCCCTCAAACAGGGGCACAAGGTCCGTGGTCATCCGGCCGCCGCGGATGGTTTGCAGGGTGGCCTGCTCCAGCTTTTTACCGAATGCCTGCAAATCAGGAAGGCCGTCCAGTTCGGCCCGCTTTGCAAGCGCGCCGGTCCAGGCGAAAATGGTCGCCACCGGGTTGGTGCTGGTTTCCTCCCCTTTCAGGTGCCGGTAGTAGTGCCTGGTTACGGTGCCGTGCGCCGCTTCATACTCAAAC
>WRHG01000048.1 GCA_009783365.1 Clostridia bacterium
CGATTTTCACGGCTTCTTGAAACTGCCTGACCAGCGCCTTTACCTGCGCGCTGTGATCCTCGTGCCGAAACATCAGGCTGGATCCCGTAACGCGCATTACGTCCGCGCCCATTACCCGCGCATGTGGAATCAAGCGCTTCATTTCGGCAAACGCATCCGGGTTCTTCCCTCTTTCCAAGCCGTCCGGATGGCCCCACGCGAATACGCGATCGAAACCGTACTCATCCAACTGCGCTTTCAGCTCGGCCAAGTACGGTTTTTCCAGGCTCGGCAAAAAGCAGGTTTCCAAGGAAACCCCGTCCACGTCCAGTTCTTTCGCTCGTTTCAGAAAATCATCCATGGTCATCGGCTTGCGCGCCGGCTTTTGATCGTCGTACACCTCTCCAAAAAAACGATGATAACAATAGCTGTCAATACCGACTTTCATGTTTTCCCCTCCTCGATCACATTTACTTCGAACCCAAACACCTTCGCCATTTGCAACAGCGCAGGCTTTTGCTTTCCTTGGACGATCAGGGCATGGTGGGAACAGAGCGACTCCATGACCCGATGCCCGTCCCCATAGCGGATCAGGGCGCCGTTTCGGCAGTCGGAGCCCGGATATTGCACATACTCTTCGATCTGGGCCTCAATGATGCTGAACCGCCGCAGGTCCGGATAAATCTTCGCCAGCGTTACCGGTCCCCTGGGAAATTCACAGTCGATCACCGAAGCGTTTTCGCCAACGATCTCCAACGCCTTGGGCCGCATGACCCAACGGGAACAGAAGGGCCGGGGGGCGAACCCAAAATAACCGCAGTGCACGCCCAGGGCGTGATTGTCCGGATCCTCGATATCGGGGAATTGGTTGATCTTCTCATGGGCCAGCGCCGCCATCCCCACCAAAAACGGATAGAGGTTGGTCATCATCACCGGAACCTTCAGCGTATGATACAGGATGAACGTACTGAGCATCGTCAGCGTATCCCCTTCACACGCAAAGATGAGGCCTTCGCGCTCGAAGAGCATATTCCAGGCCAGGCAGGGCGTGGTGTCGGAGTGAAACGACTCGTTCAGGCAATTGGCGCCCACGCCTACCACCTGCCCGACGGCGTCGGCCCGCTCCTTCACGGCGATATAGAGCTTCACGGCGGATAAAAACACCTTTTCGCTCACGCCTTCCCGCTCAATCCCCCAATCCGCGGAGACGGCCTTTGCCTGCCCGTCCGGAATGGCGCGCGCTCTTTCGTTCACCTCCTGATAGCTGCAATATACCAGCTTCATTCCGAAGGCGTCTTCCAGACGCCGGGTGCACTCCGCCTCCCACCAATAAAAGCGCTTAAAGATATTGGCTTGCATCCCTTCGCCCGGGCTGTCCTGCAGCATAAGAAACTTCGCGCCGTTACCCAGCGTATGTTTCGTCGCGATGGACCGAAGCACCACCTTCGCCAGATCGACGCTGTACGGGGAAAAAACGTTGATTCCCTTCTCCCGCAGGAAGGTTACGATCTCCCAATCCCACATTTCCACCGTTCCGAACCGGGACGTCAGCACAACCATGGGCAGCCGGTACGCCTTCAACCGCTCGCTCTCGGAAAAAGCCGCGCCGATCAACTGCGGAAACACCACGCCGTCCGCGGGCGGCGCCGGTTCGCCCACGCAAACAGGCGTCAAAAAATCGGCCGTATCGCCGTATATCCCCTTCAGCGTCTCCAATTGGATTGCGAACTCCCCGCGTTCCCGCTCGTTCGCCGCGGCAAAGTAGAGCGGCAGCATCCGCGCTTTCATCATACCTACCTCCTGCTTTTATGTTGCAACAACACGGCGAAGATGATCAACACGCCCTTAACGGCATTCACGAGGTATACGTCCATTCCCATGAGCGTTAAAATATTATTGACCACACCCAAAATGATGATGCCGAAGAGGCAGTTGACAAAGTTGCCCTTCCCGCCCTCCATGGCGATACCGCCCACCACCGCCATGGCAATCGTATTCAAATCATAACCGTTGCCGGAGTTGGTAGAGTTCATGGAATTCATCCGGGACCCTTCCACCATCGCCGCGATAGCCACAGTCAGCCCCAACAGCAAAAACGCGAGAATTTTCACCCGGTCCGTATTGATACCCGACAGTTTCGTGGCCGTGGCGTTGGAACCGGCGGCGTAAATTCTTCTGCCCAGCACCGTGTAGCGGGAAATGTAGAGATAGATCACAAACACGATGAAAAAATAGATGATCGGCAGCGGTATCCCGCCAAGCGTCTGGTTGGAGATCAGCTGAAACGCCTTATCCTTCACCTTAATGCCGCCCGAACTGAGCCATGAGATGGAGAGCGAACGGTACAGGTAACTCAACCCCAGCGTGACGATGAACGACGGAACCCTGCCCTTGGTAACCAACAACCCGCAGCCCATGGAGAGCATGCAGGAGAAGACAACCGCCGCCAGGATGCCAATGGTAATGCTGGCCATCGAGCCAAAGGATATGGCAATGCCCAACACATTGACCGCCGCGCCGTCCAAAGCGTTGATGATCTTAAACATCAGGATTCCCACCAGCGCCATCTGAGAGCCGACGGACAGATCGATGTTTCCGGAAATGATAACAAACGCCATGCCGAAGGCGATAATCCCCATGATGGAATTGGCGCGCAGGATGTTGATAAAGTTCTGCCCGTCCAGAAACTTGAGCGGCGTCCCATATTTCAGAGTCACCGCGACCGTCGCTCCCAGGAGAACCACCAACGTGACGAGCACAATGCTATATTCCCTGGTAAACCTTCCCAAACCGCTTTTGGAAAAATACTTTTTCGCTTTTTCCATGTTCCAGGCTCCTTTATACGCAGGGACGCGCAAGCGCAGCCCAAGATTTCAAAACCGACCCGCGTCGCGCAGCCGGACGCGTCATAGCTCCAGCGAACCGCCCGTGGAAAGAATCATAACCGCTTCCTCGGAAAATTGACTCCGGTTCAGCTCTCCCCTGATCTCGCCGTGATACATCACCAGCACGCGGTCGCAAATCTTCAGTACCTCCTGCGCCTCTCCGGAGGAGATGATAATCCCCATCCCCTGCTCCGCAAGTTCCATAATAATATGATAAATTTCACTTTTCGCGCCCACATCCACGCCTTGGGTCGGGTTGGAAAGCAGGATCACATCCGGCTTGGCGATCAGCCATTTGGCAAGCACAACCTTCTGCTGATTGCCGCCTGAAAGACTGACGATGAGATCCGCCAAGTTTTTCACCCGGATATTCAGCCTGTCCTTATACTCCAGCGCGGCCTTTGTTTCCTTGCTCCGCCTCAGGGCGGGGCCCGTGGTGTACTGATCCAGCGTAACGACCGTCATATTGCCCCTTACGGAGAGATCCTTGATAATCGCGTTTTCTTTTCGGTTGGAAGGCAGCATCCCCAGGCCCAGTTTTTTCGCCTTGGCGGGGTGAGAAGGGCGGATCGGCTTTCCCTTCATCTCGATCGCGCCGGAAGTCACCGGAAGGACGCCGAACAGCGCGTTCAGCAACTCATCCTTGCCGTCGCCCAGCAAGCCCGTGATACCCAGAATTTCCCCTGCGCGAAGGGTAAAGCTGGCGTCGCGCACAGCCGCCCCCACATGCAGGTTGCTGATCTTCAGCAACTGTTCTCCCATCGCGCGCGGGCGGTAGACCTCCTGATCCAGAACGTCCCTTCCCACCATTAAGCGGGCGATGTCCGCCTGACGCGCCAGCTCCCCCCGCTCGTTCCGGATGTTCTGGGTACCTACCAGGGCGCCGTTGCGCAGCACCGTAAAACTATCGCAAAAGTCGACCACTTCACCCAGCTTGTGGGAAATGAAGATGGCCGTCGCGCCGTGCTCCTTGATCAATGCCCGAATCACGGCAAATACGTTTTCCACCTCCGGCCGCGTCAAGGATGTGGTGGGTTCATCCAAGATAATAAGCTTCGCGTTAAACAGCACCGACTTCGCGATTTCCACGAGCTGCTTATACGACGCCCGTAAATCGCGAACCATGGCGCGGGGATTGATATCCACATGCATGCGCTCGAACACTTCGCGGGTGCGGGCGATCATCGTCTTGGCGTCGATCGCGCCGAGCCTGGTGCGCTTTTCATGGCCCAGGAACATCGTTTCATATACGGCCAGGTCGTTGATGACATTGAGCTCCTGGTGCACGAAAGCGATGCCCAGCTCCTGGGCAAGGGCGGTGCTGGTGATCTTTACGCTTTTGCCAAAAAGCTCGATGGAACCGCTGTCCATGGGCAACACGCCGCCCAGTATGTTCATCAGCGTTGTCTTGCCGGCGCCGTTCTCCCCCAGCAAGGCGTGAATTTCACCCTCCCGCACGTCAAACGCGACGTCCGTCAACACGGGAACGCCGCTGAAGCTCTTGTTAATTTCGCTCATCCGCAACGCATAGTCCATGAACGCACCTCACCAAGCCGGCCGGACCGTTTAATGAACAGAAGAAAGCCGGTGAAACGGCAGCGCCGTTTCACCGGACTGTTCGCGATTAATAGGGGGCGTCGGGCGTAATCCCGTGGCTGTCGAGATACTCCTGATAATTCGTCCTGTCCAGGCAATAGGGCGGGATGATGATCGTAGACTCCGCTTCTTCGCCCTTGATGAGGCGGTCAACCAGCTCGATGCAGTCGCCCATCATGTAAGGCGCGTATGTCTGAGAGGAGGCCCACATATCCGGCCAGTCGTTCATAACGTTGAAATAGGTCTGCCAGCCGCCGCCGCCGGTGAGGACCTTGATGTCGGTGCGTCCCGCCTCTTTGATGGCCTGCAGGATGCCCAAATCCATCTCGTCGTCCGTGGAGTAGACCGCGTCGATCTGGTCGTGGGCGGTGAGGATGTCCGTAAAGATCGGGATGACCGTCTCGGGCGCGCCGTTGTCGGAAGCCCATTCGCCGATGATCTCAATTTCGGGATGCTCGTCGAATACGGACATGGCCCCGTCGATCCTCTCCTGGAAGATCAAGCCGTAGTTGGGGATGTTCATCAAAACAACTTTGCCGCCCTCCGGGCCCAGTTTTTCGATGATGTAGTTGGCGCCGATGACGCCCATCTCCCGGTTGTTGCCCGCCACGTAGTAGTCGGGCACCAAATCGCCCAGGGTACGGTCATAGTTGACCAGCACGATGCCGGCGTCCATGATCTTCTGCGCCGCCACTTCCAGCTCGTCATTCTCCGGGAACAGAACGATGTAATCACACTCCATCGAGATGAGCTCATCAATCTTGTTCGCCTGGTCATTGGGGTTCTGGGAGGCAACGAGGATGTAGTT
Organism: Clostridia bacterium; assembly: GCA_009783365.1. The sequence continues at coordinate 5,269 of WRHG01000048.1, forward strand.
AAGGCCCAGTTCCTCCGCCTTCTGCTTGGCGATCCACTGTACGGCTCCCACCCAGCCCGTGGGGTTGTCCGGTACGGAGATGCCTACCAGGGGCGCCTCTTCCGCTTGAGCGAAACCAATCATCGCCCCTGCGATAAGCAGTACGCTCAACATGATCGATAGAAGTTTCTTCATGTTCGTCCTCCTTAAGTGTTTTATTCTCAAACGGAGTCATCCGTCCTGAGCCGTATCTTGGGGTTGATGCCACAGCGATATTTCAAAAACCGCGCCGCGCTTCCCGGGAATCCGGATTGTCGATTTCTCTTCTTTATCCTATTTATCATAGCACTTGTTAGCGTATACCGTCAAGTTCTTTATCCAAAATACGTAACGATCTCCACCGCCGACGCCGTATTGATCCCAAACCGTTCCACGCCCAAACGGCGGAGGCGCAGAAAATCGTCCTTGGTGCGAATTCCGCCCGCGGCTTTGATCTTCAGCCGGCTGCCGACGATACCCTTGATCCTCCGGATCCGTTCCACATTCGCGCCGCCCGGAACCCAGCCCGTACCCGTTTTTATATAATCGGCGCCGCTTTCCATAACAATCTCGCAGGCTTTGCCGATCTCATCGTCTTCCAAACAGTTGAGTTCGATAATCACTTTGGTTACAACGCCCTCCCCCGCGCAGGCGATGACCTGTCTGAGATCATCCAGCACAAACGCATACTCCCGATTTTTGAACCGGCCGACGTTCATCACCACGTCCATCTCCTGCACGCCGTCCTCCGCCAGAAGCCTGGCTTCCAGCGCCTTTACCTCCGTCCTGTGCGCGCCGCCCGGGAACCCCACGGGCGCGCCCACAAACACGCCCTCCACATCCTTCAGCATGGCGGAAAGCGTTTTCACCCAGCATGGGAGCACATGAACATTGATGAACCGGTAGCGCCTGGCAAGTTCCGCCACATACTCAATATCCTTGAGCGTGTGATGGGACCGCACCGCGCTTACATCGATCAGCCTGGCCGCTTCCAACGCATTCATCATGTATGATTCTGCTGCAGTTTACCCAGATGCTTGCGCACGTCCACCAGCACATCCGTATAATACTGGTTGAAGGTGCAGCATCCGATCGGCTTTTGCCGAATCAGCAACTCCAGGCAATTGTCGCAGAGGGTGCAGAATTTCATGTCCCGCTCGTTTCCTTGCTCAAGTTTGGACGGCAGCAAAGGATCCGCGAAGGACTGCCTGCCCAGGCCGATCATATCGACGATTCCCCTGTCTATATTTTTCGCGCCGACCTTTAACATCGAATTATCTTCGGGCGGCACCATCTGGAGGTTTTGGTTGCCCTTGCCCCACACCGAGTAATTGGAGCCGATCAGCACGGTTTCGCGCTTCATCGCCGCCTTGAACGCCTTTTGGAAGGTGGGATGCAGGTACGCGATATAGGGATGGTTCTTCTCCGCCTGGGTCAGCGAGATCGTGATGGAGGGGCTTCCCGCGGACTGCACGACATATTGCGCGCCGCGCTCCTCAAGGCCTTTCACCAGATCCAGCGGCTCCGTCAGATCAATGACGGCGGAATCGGGGCCGTCCGTCCCAAACCCGCCGGGGAATCCTTCCCATGCCGAAACCTTGGAGCCGATTAAAAACTTCGGGTCATCCACCGCCCCGGCGATGCGCTCATAGAGGTCGAAAGCGAACTGCCGCCGGTTTTCCCATTTTCCGCCGTACTTCCAGTTACGGGTATTGAACGGGCGCAGAATCTGCGAGCCCAGATACCCGTGGCACAGCTTCATGTCGATGCCGTCCGCGCCAACATCCTGAGCGATTTTCGCCGCCTGGACAAAGTCGTTCATGATCCTGTCCACATCCCCGTCTGAGAGCAGGTCTCCGCCGTAGGTGTAGGATGGGCAAACCGTTACCCTGCGTGAAAAATCAGGATTGCTTAACTCTCCCGAGTGGGTCAGCTGGAATACGATCAGCGGCTCGGGATTGACCTCGCGCATGCGCTTGATAAACCGGGCAAGCGCGGGTGCGTTTTGCGGCCTGATTAGCAGCGGGTTCTTTCTGGACCGGCTTTCCTGTGTAATGGAAATCGCCTCGAGGTCAATCAGGCCCCAACCGCCCCTAAACAGGTTTTCATACCGCCGATAGGTCAGTTCGGTCGGATTGCCGTTGTCGTCCGCGTCGGCACATTCCATCGGCTGTGAAAAAAACCGGTTTTTAGCGACGCGGCCGCCAATTTGAACGGCTTGAAGCAGCGTATCCCGATAACTCATCCTCATACTCCTTTGCAGCTTGGGTCCATCACAATTCGCCTGTCGATGCGCGGCGACACAAAAACTTTGAAAATGTTCGGATTTTGCCGGATCTCCTGCAAAGCGCTCTCCAGTTCCTCTAACGGAACCGCCATGGTAAGCAGCGGCATGGGGTCTATGCGCTTGTGGCTGAGCAGCTGAATCGCGTCCCCCCAATCATTGCCGATGCCGGCGCAGGATCCGGACACCTTTTTTTCGCCCAGCACGAATTCATAGGGCGGAAGCCTGGCGTAATCGTCCCCCGCGCAGATGCCGAATGCTTCCAGCTTTCCGCCGCGGCGCAGCATCGCAAACGCCTGCTCGTAAGTACGGGACGTCCCCACGGCTTCAATCACGTAATCCGCCCCCCTGCCATGGGTCAGGCGTTTTACCTCGGCCACCGGGTCGGCAACCTCTTTGATATTGATCGTATGATCCACACCCATATCCCTGGCGATTTTCAAACGCCTTTCACTGTCCCCCAGCACGATTACCGGCGTACATCCCCGAAGCAACGCGACCTTGGCGTGCAGCACGCCCAACCCGCATCCGATGACCGCGCATGAGGCGGCGATCTCCGCGTCCAGCCTTCTGCACGCCTGAAGAACCGCGGTCAACGGCTCCACAAAGGTCGCCGTATAATCATCCAGCCCGTCGGGTATGGGATAGATGTTTTTCCACGGCGCTTTCACATATTCCGCAAAGCCGCCGTTCATATGGATGCCCAGCTGCGCAAATGTTTCGCACAGCAGCCCATCCCCCTTACGGCAGAAATAACAGGTTCCGCAGGGAAGGCAAATGTCCACCGCAACGCGGTCTCCCGTCCTCAGGCCCCGCGCGTTCTTTCCAACCTCCGCAATCGTTCCGAACATCTCATGGCCCGTGATGAGCGGCAGCTTCTCCGCGGCGTATTTCCCCGTGTAGATGCTCCAATCCGAGCCGCAGATCCCGCAATAGGATACCTGAACCAGCACTTCGTCGTCGGTGATCCGGGGCACGGGAACCTCTTTGAGCACCATCTTATGCGGCGCTTCCACCACCGCCGCCCGCATTGTCTGTTTCATGCGATACCTCCCTATGTCCAACAGGCCGCGGCCCGTTAAGCCCGCGGATTGTTGAAAATTTTATCCTTCCTGCCCTCATAGGGCGCTTTGATGATCAGCGGTTTCAGATAGGCCGCCACCTTCTCCACGCCGTCGCCTACGCTCATGGTGACGTCCTCGTGTTCATAGCTGAGCACAAAGTCATAGCCCACCAGGGATAACTCCGTTAATACCTTTTTCCACGGCACGCTGCCCCAGCCGGGGATCCGGAAGCGGAACGCCTTGTCCAGCCTCTGCCAATCGCCTTGCATCAGGACCCCGCCATACTGTATGTTATGCTCCACCACCTCGCCGTCCTTGGCGTGAACGTGGAATATCCGCTCGCCCAGGGCGTCGATGAAGTTTTCGACCCGCAGCCCCAGATAGATCAGATTGGCCGGATCGAGGTTGTAACCCAGGCATGGGTGGTTATCCACCAGCTCAAGGGCTCGCTTTGCCGTATTGATGTCGTAGATCAGATTATTCGGATGCGGCTCCACGGCAAACTTGACGCCGTATTCCTTAAACTTATCTAGAATAGGAACAAAAAGCTCCACAAAATCCTTTTCCATCCACTCCCATCCCTGAGCGCAGGGAAACGGGAAGTAACGCCCCCAGTTTGTGACGCCCGTAAAGCCGTTTACAACGGAAACCTCCAGCGCGTTGGCGGCCTGCGCCGTCCTGATCAGGCTCTGGGTGCCGTACTTGATTTTCTCTTCTTTCGTCCCTTGATAGAGCGCGTCCGTATCCTCCCCCCACGGGCCGAGGATCAGGATCGAATCGGCATGGTTGGACAGCGCGGAAATCTCAATGCCGTAACCCGCCAGCATCTTCTTGAGCTTATGCGCGTTGTTTCCCTGAAGGATCTCGTCGCACTCCATCTGGCCGTTTCCAATGTAAGCCGGTATTTCCATCATCTCATAGCCGTTGGCCGTCATAATTTTCGCGACATCCTCCAGGGGCAAATGCGCGTAGTTCGCCGCAAAAAAACCTAATTTCATTCCAATCTTCCTCTCCTTCATGAAATCCAGCCGTGATGAGCCCTATTCATTATCTATGCGGGCAGGGTAACATATCCGCCTTTTAATGTCAATATCTTTTTTATGGTTATTACCTTTCCGAGCCACGGCTTCTTCCGCTCATTTTTTCCTCCATTCGTTTGTATATCCCATTTTATTTCAACCAATGTTTCCCGCGCCTTCTTTTTGCCGTGATTTTGCAACCCGCATTCATGTATAAATCCGTTGATATTGACAAACATCATGATCTATATTATGATGACGGGGAATTCAAAAGCGGAAAGCGCGGCCCCTATACGCGTCAGCCTTAGCGCAAGGAGAAACGGCCATGAAAATAATCGCCTATGATTTGGGAACGGGCGGCGTGAAAGCCTCCCTGTTTGATCAGCGTATGGTTTCGGTCGCCAAGTCCTTCACCGAATACCCCACCTACTACCCGTCCCCGGACCGGCATGAGCAGCGGCCGGCGGATTGGTGGAACGGCGTTATCAAAAGCACGGAGGCGCTGCTTCGCGCTTCCGGCGCCGACCCTTCGGAAATCGGGTGCCTTTCCCTATCCGGACACAGCTTGGTGGCCGTTCCGATTAGCGCGCGCAACGAGGCGCTTGCAGAGCGCGTACCCATCTGGTCCGACCGGCGCGCAGGTGAACAGGCGGCCTGTTTCTTTACCCGCATCAACGCGGAGAATTGGTACATGACTACTGGAAACGGCTTCCCCGCACCTTGTTATTCACTGTTTAAGCTGATGTGGCTCAAGGAAAACCAGCCGGATGTGTACCGGAAAACAAAGTATGTGCTTGGCTCCAAGGATTTCATCAACCTGCTGCTCACAGGCGAAGGGGTCATGGATCCCTCCTACGCTTCCGGCACGGGCGCCTTCCGCCTGCGGGAGGGCACAATCTCGCCTGATTATTTGGAGGCGGCGGAACTGCCGCCCGACCTCTTCCCGCCCATTGTTCCTTCCCATCATATCGTGGGGCGCTTGACCCCTCAGGCAGCTTCCGCCCTCGGTTTGCACCAGAACGTAGCCGTGGCTTGCGGCGGAGTGGACAACGCCTGCATGGCGTTGGGCGCGGTAGGGGCGGAGGACGGCGGTATCTATTGCTCGCTGGGTTCCTCAAGCTGGATTCCGCTCAACTCCCGCTCGCCTGTGCTGGACTGGGAAAAAAAGCCGTATGTGTTTGCCCATATTCAGGAAGGCATGTTCACCTCCGCTTTCTCTATTTTTTCCGGCGGCAGTTCCTTCAAATGGAGCGGACAGGCACTGCTTGGGCAGGACATGACCGACCCCGACGCATACGACCGGATGGCAGGCATGGCGCAAAGCGCCAAGATTGGCGCGAACGGCGTCTTCTTTAACCCGAGCTTGGCGGGCGGCACTTCCCAGGACAAGAGCCCCCATATACGCGGCGCGTTTGTCGGGCTGCACCTAGGCGTCAGCCAAAACGACCTGATCCGCGCGGTCATGGAAGGGATCTGCTTGAATTTAAAATCCTCCCTTTCCTATTTGCGGCAAAAAACGCGCGTCAGCGACAGCATCCTGTTTTGCGGCGGCGGCAGCAAAAGCCCGTTTTGGATGCAGATGTTCGCCGACGTATTTGACATGACAATTCTCAAAACCAATATCGACCAGGACGCCGCTTCGTTCGGCGCGGCAGGGATTGCGTTTGTGGCAATGAAAATATGGGAAGATTACAGCAGAATCCCCGGCCTGCACAAAACCGAAAACCGGACCGCCCCCATCCCTGAAAACGTGACGCAATACAGTCGGATTTTCCCCCGGTTTGTTCACGCTAACGAAATGATGTCCGAATTGGGGGATTACATTTATCACGATGAAAAACGATGAAAATGGAGGAAACAAGGCATGAAGTTAGGGTTTTGTGTGCAAAATTATTCGGAAAAGCCTGTGGAGGAAGTCGTCAAAATGGTGGCCCAAAAAGGCTATGAAGCCGTTGAAATTGCAACCTACGACGGCAACGGCCA
>WRHG01000049.1 GCA_009783365.1 Clostridia bacterium
CTTCAATCGTTGCCTTGACCATGTTGATTTTGTTGTTGGTGCCATAGCTCTTGGTGCGGATATCCTTCACGCCCGCCAGCTCCAGCACCGCGCGGGCTGCGCCGCCGGCGATCACGCCGGTGCCTTCCGGGGCGGGAAGCAGCACCACCTTGCCCGTGCCAAAGCGGCCGATGGAGTCATGGGGGATGGTGGTGTTCACGATCGGAACATCAATCAGATGCTTTTTAGCATCCTCCACGCCCTTTCGGATCGCTTCGGAAATTTCAGTGGCTTTGCCCATGCCCGCTCCCACGCGTCCTTTTCCATCACCCACCACCACCAGCGCAGAAAAGCGGAAATTGCGGCCGCCCTTTACCACCTTTGTAACACGATTGACGGCCACAAGCTTCTCTTTAAATTCGCTGACCTGCTCCATGCGTTGCATGCGTCTTCCCTCCTACCTCAGAATTCAAGCCCGGCTTCGCGGGCCCCGGCGGCCAACTGGGCGACACGGCCTGTGTACACATAGCCACCCCGGTCAAACACCACGGTTTTGACGCCCGCTTTGGCCGCACGCTCGGCAACCAGCTTGCCAACGATCTTCGCAGCGTCCTTTTTGTTGATGTCCTTCACTTGCGTCAGCACGCCCTTCTCCTGGGTGGAGGCGGCCGCCAGCGTAACGCCCTTCACGTCGTCAATCACCTGGGCGTAAATGTTGTTTAGGCTGCGGTATACGCAAAGACGCGGCTTCTCCGGGGTTCCGCTGATCTTTTTGCGCACGCGGGCATGGCGGACGCGCCGGTCCGCGTTACGGTCGCGCTTCTTATACATATGCGTTCTCTCCCCTTCCTGTTACTTGCCGGCCTTGCCTTCCTTGCGGCGAATACGCTCGTTTTCGTACTTGATGCCCTTGCCCAGATAGGGCTCCGGCTTACGAATGGCGCGTATATCGGCGGCAAGGTTGCCAACCTGCTGCTTACTGATGCCCGACACCACGATTTTAGTGGGGACGGGCGTTTCAAAATTGATGTTTTCCGGAGCCTGCACGACCACCGGGTTGGAATAACCGATGTTAATGGTAAGCTTGGGGCCTTCTGCCTGAGCCCGGTACCCCGTGCCCACCAACTCGAGGGTTTTGGAAAAACCCGTGGTGACGCCCACCACCATATTATTGACCAAGGAACGGTACAGACCGTGCATCGCCCTATGGGTTTTACCGTCGCTAGGACGCTCCAGCGTGAGGATGCCATCCTTCTGCTTGAGGGTGATATCGGGGTGTACATCCTGGGTCAGGGTGCCCTTGGGGCCCTTGACCGTTACGGCATTCGCTTTATCCACCTTCACCGTCACGCCCGCCGGGACTGTGATCGGAAGTTTTCCGACTCGAGACATGCTTCAAACACCTCCATTGCGTGTCGGTTTACCAGACATAGGCGAGTACTTCCCCGCCGATCATCTTTTTACGGGCCTCCCTGTCCGTCATCAACCCTTTGCTGGTGCTGATGATGGCGATACCCAGTCCGCCTAATACCTTGGGCAATTCTTCAGAACGGGCATACACCCGCAAACCTGGCTTCGAGATGCGCCTCAGACCCGCGATGACAGGCTGTTTTTTACCGCTTACATATTTCAGGGCGATCTTGATGTTGCCCTGGGGACCATCGGCAACAAAATCTACTGATTTCACATAGCCTTCCGCCAAAAGAATCTTCGCGATGGCTTTTTTTGCATTGCTTGCGGGCACAACAACGGAGTCATGCTTGGCAATCTGCGCATTGCGGATGCGGGTCAGCATATCGGCGATGGGATCATTCACAACCATGATAGAACCTCCTTCCGTTCTTTCCCGCTTACCAACTGGCCTTGCGGACACCGGGGATTTGGCCCTTATAGGCCAGCTCTCTAAAACAAATACGGCAAACGCCATACTTGCGAAGCACCGCATGGGGACGGCCGCATAACCGACACCGGGTGTAAGCGCGGGTAGAGAACTTGGGCTTTAAGGATTGCTTGATTTTCATACTTGTCTTGGCCACGATGATATCTCCCTTCCCTGGCTTACTGAGCGTACGGCATGCCGAGCAGCTGAAGCAATTCCTTGCATTCCTCATCGGTATTTGCCGAAGTGACAAAAATCATCTCCATCCCGCGGATCTTATCAACTTTATCGTAATCGACCTCGGGGAAAATCAACTGCTCCCGGACCCCCAGGGCGTAGTTGCCGCGACCGTCAAAGGCTTTGTCGCTTACACCGCGGAAGTCGCGCACCCGGGGGAGAACGATATTCACCAGCTTGTCCATAAACTGCTCCATACGCTCTCCGCGAAGGGTCACCTTCGCGCCGATGGACATACCCTGGCGGACCTTGAAGTTCGCCACGGACTTGCGAGCCTTGGTCACCAGCGGCTTCTGACCGGAGATGACGGCCAGCTCGCTCGTAGCCGTTTCCAGCCCCTTAGGGTTATCCTTACAGTCGCCTAAGCCCATGTTGATCACGATTTTATGGAGCTTGGGGACCTGGTTAACATTCTTGTAGCCGAATTTCTGCATGAGGGCAGGCACGGCTTCATTTTGGTATTTTTCTTTCAGTCTTGTTGTCATTTGCCGTACCCCCTCAGTCGATATCCGCTTTGCAACGCTTGCATACGCGGATGGACTTGTTTTTTTTGCTGCCGTCCTGGCGCTCTACCTCCAGGATGCGGCGAGAGACGCGAGTGGCTTGGCCGCAGTGTGGACAAATCAGCATCACATTGGAAGCGTCCACGGCGCGCTCCTTTTGGAAGATACCGCCCTGCTGCCCTTGCCGCCTGGGTTTTTGGTGTTTGGTGACATAAGCCACGCCTTCCACCACCACCCGGCCGGTCTTGGGGAATACGGTCAGGATCTTCCCCTGCTCGCCCTTGATTCCCTTGGGGCCGGAAAGGACAACTACCTGATCGTTCGATTTCACATGAACCTTGTTCATCATTCATCCTCCATCAAAGCACTTCGGGCGCCAGCGAGACGATTTTCATATAATCCTTCTCACGCAGCTCACGGGCTACGGGTCCAAAAATGCGGGTACCACGGGGCATTTTCTGATCGTTGATGATTACGGCGGCGTTGTCGTCAAAACGGATATAGCTGCCGTCCGGGCGGCGCTTCTGCTTGTGCATGCGTACAATCACGGCTCTGACCACCTCGCCTTTTTTCACGGTGCCGCCAGGATTGGCGCTTTTTACGCTTGCCACGATCACGTCGCCGATGGAACCGGCCCGGCGGAAGGAACCGCCAAGTACGCGGATACACATAATTTCCTTGGCGCCGGAATTATCGGCCACCTTCAGTCGTGTTTGCGGCTGGATCATAAGGGATACCTCCTTCGAGAAAAATCGGGAAGCGGATACAGGGCGACGGCCTCGCTATTTGGCTTTTTCTAGGATTTCTACCAAGCGCCAGCGCTTTTCGCGGCTCAATGGCCGGGTTTCCATCACACGAACCCGGTCGCCGATCCCGCACTCATTCTTTTCATCATGAGCCTTCAGCTTGCTGGTTTGGTTCATGATCTTGCCATACAGCGGGTGACGCACGCGGGTTTTGATTTCCACCACGATGGTCTTGTCCATTTTATCGCTGACGACCACGCCCTCGCGGGTCTTGCGGAGTCCTCTTTGTTCAGACATCGAAGCGGCTGCCTCCTTCTTAAAAGTCTAAGCCTTCACTGGGCTTCTTTCTGTTCTTGTTGACGGAGGACGGTCATGCAGCGGGCAATGTCGCGCCTTACGCCCTGGATGACCATGGTGTTTTGCAGCTGGCCCGTGGCAAGCTGGAAACGAAGGTTGAACAGCTCTTCCTTCAGATCCCGAACCTTGCTTTCCAGCTCGTCCCTGTTGAGCGTTACAAGCTCTTTTGCCTTCATTTTGCTTCACCACCCGCTTCGGTTTTGTCGTCCCGCTTGATAAACTTGGTTTTTAAGGGCAGCTTATGGGCGGCCAGGCGCAGGGCTTCCCGGGAAACCTCCTCGGATACGCCTGCGATTTCAAACAGCACGCGGCCGGGCTTCACCACCGCCACCCAATATTCCGGGGAACCTTTACCGCTGCCCATACGGGTTTCAGCGGGCTTTTCGGTTACGGGTTTGTCCGGGAAAATCTTGATCCATACCTGGCCGCCACGCCTGGTATAACGGGTGAGCGCAATACGGGCAGCTTCGATCTGCTGGCTGGTAACCCACGCGGGTTCCATGGCAATCAGGCCAAATTCCCCATAGGCGAGGAAATTGCCGCGCGTGGCTTTGCCCTTCATGCGTCCGCGGAAAACCCGGCGGCGCTTGACTCTTTTAGGCATCAACATCGCTTATTTTCCTCCTTCGCCAGCGCCCTGGGCCGGCGTTTTCTTGGGTTTGGGAAGTTTCTGCCCCTTATAAACCCACACTTTGACGCCCAAGCGGCCATAAGTGGTCCTGGCTTCCGCAAAGCCGTAATCAATATCTGCACGAAGCGTCTGCAAGGGGATGGAACCTTCGTGGTAATGCTCGGTGCGGGCGATGTCCGCCCCGCCCAAGCGTCCGCTTACATTGGTTTTCATACCCTTCGCTCCGGCGCGCATAGCCCTCTGCATGCTCTGCTTCATGGCGCGGCGGAAAGAGATGCGTTTCTCCAACTGCTGAGCGATGTTCTCGGCCACCAGTTGGGCGTTGGTATCGGGCGTCTTGATTTCCATGATATTGATGTTTGCGGGCCTGCCTAAAAAAGCCTCAATATCACGCTTTAAAGCCTCAATGCCCGCTCCGCCCCGCCCGATAATCATGCCGGGTTTGGCGGTAAAGATGTTAACTGTGATTCGGTTAGCGCTGCGTTCAATATCAATATGGCTGATACCGGTGGAGTAATACTTTTCCTTCAGCATTTCGCGAAGTTTATGATCCTCGACAAGGTTATTCGCGAAGTCCTTCTTGCCGGCGTACCAGCGGGTGCTCCAATTGTAGATCACGCCAACGCGAGCACCGTGGGGATTTACTTTCTGACCCATTGATAAACCTCCCTTGGATTACTTTTGGTCCAACACCACGCTGATGTGGCTGGTGCGCTTCAAGATCGGGGATGCGCTGCCGCGGGAACGGGCTACATAGCGCTTCAGCGTGGGGCCGGGGTTGGCGTATACTTCGGCGATGTAGAGGGTTTTTCGGTCCAACTCACTGTTGTTGACGGCGTTTGCGATGGCGCTGGAAAGCAGCTTGTGCACCACCGGAGCCGCAGCCTTGGGGGTGAACTGGAGGATATCGAGGGCGTCATCCACATCCTTGCCGCGGATCAGGTCGATGACGATCTTCACCTTGCGGGAAGCGATGCGTACGTACCTGGCATGGGCGGCAGGGCGTGTGTCGCGGGCCGCCATGTGAGCTTGCGCTTTTTTTTGAGAATTGGTTGCCATTGAACTCACTCCTTCCGCTTACTTTCTGCCGGTGGATTTCTCGCCGGCATGACCGCGATACGTCCGCGTGGGGGCGAATTCGCCCAGCTTGTGACCAACCATATCTTCTGTAATATAAACGGGAACATGCTTCCTGCCGTCATGTACGGCGATGGTATGCCCCACAAAATCCGGGAAAATCGTCGACGCACGCGACCAGGTTTTCGCGACGGCCTTCTTGCCGGAATGGTTCATTTCGGTGATCTTCTTCATCAAAGTCTCCGCTACGAAAGGACCTTTCTTTACGGAACGGCTCATTATGGCTTCCTCCTTCCTTGTTCGCCCGCCCCACGCTTTCGGCGCAGCGGGTACGCGCTCCCTTCGGCTTCGCCGGATTCGGGCGCTGGCCGCCTTTCGGGCAGCCTCATGAATTCCAGGGGTTACTTGCCCGCGCGCCTCACGATCATAGCGTTGGAATACTTCTTATGCTTGCGGGTTTTCAGGCCCAATGCCACCTTTCCCCAAGGGGTGACGGGAGCGGGCATGCCGACGGGGCTCTTGCCTTCGCCGCCGCCATGCGGATGATCGCACGGATTCATGACCACGCCGCGAACCGTGGGCCGTACGCCCATGTGACGCATGCGGCCTGCCTTACCGATGCGGACGTTCTCGTGATCAGCATTGCCCACAGCCCCAATGGAAGCCATGGCGTTCACAGGCACCTTGCGCACCTCGCCGGAGGGCAGGCGCACCTGGGCGTACTTGCCTTCCTTTGCCATCAGTTGAGCGCTTAACCCGGCGGAACGGACCAACTGGCCTCCCCGGCCGGGCTTTAGTTCCACGTTGTGAATCAGCGTACCCACCGGTATACTCTGGATGGGCAACGCGTTGCCGGGTTTGATGTCTACGCCAGGGCCGCTGACCACCCGATCCCCCACCTGGATACCCATGGGCGCCAGGATGTAGCGTTTCTCGCCGTCCACGTAGTGCAGCAGTGCGATGAAGGAACTTCGGTTGGGGTCATATTCGATGGTCGCCACCTTGGCGGGGATGCCATGTTTATCGCGCTTAAAATCAATGATGCGGTACATGGTCTTATTGCCGCCGCCCTGATGGCGGACGGTGATCTTGCCCTGCTTGTTGCGGCCTGCGTGCTTCCTATTGGGTTCCAGCAGCGAACGCAATGGTTTGTCGGTAGTGATCTCCTCGTACGTCAGCACCGACATAAAACGGCGAGCGGGCGAGGTCGGCTTGTAAGCTCTAATAGCCATTCTGTCTTATCCTCCCTGCTTTACTCGGCCATGCCTTCGAAGAACTCGATGGGCTTGGAGTCTTCTGTGAGCGTCACGTAGGCCTTTTTAATCTCACGGGTGCGGCCGGAGGTCTTACCCTGCCGCTTGATCTTTCCAAGAGTCCGGAGGGTATTCACCTTTTTTACCTTCACACCTTTGAAAACCGCCTCCAGCGCCAGCTTTACCTCCGTCCTGCTGGCGGTGCGCAACACCTCAAACACGTATTTCTTATCACCGAAGCCCGCGTAGGAGGCTTCCGTCAGTACGGGACGCAGGATGATGTCATGGGGATCTTTCATGCGTAAACCTCCTCTACGCCTGCAAGGGCATCCTTCGTCAGGATGATCTTTCCGGCCCGCAAAATATCGTACACGTTCAGGGTGTTCACATACAAGGTTTGCAGCTTGGCAATGTTGCCGGCGGCGCGTACGATGGTCTCGTCCCGGCCGGGAAGCACCAGCATGGTGTTGCCGGCAAGGGAAAAGTTGCCAAGCATTCTTGCCACCAGACGGGTTTTTGCTTCTTGGAGGGAAATAGCGTCCACCACAATGATGTCGCCTGCGTTCAGCTTGCTGGTCATTGCGCTCTGAAAGGCCAGTCGGCGTACCTTCTTCGGAACGTGGATCGTATAATCGCGCGGCTTGGGAGCAAACACGACGCCGCCGTGCTTGAATTGGGGCGCCCGGTTGCTGTGATGCCGCGCGTTTCCAGTGCCCTTTTGTCGGTAGATTTTCCGCCCGCCTCCGCGAACCTCGCCACGGGTCAACGCGCTCTGCGTTCCCTGGCGTTTATTGGCCAGAATGGAGCGCACAACCAAGTGCATGGCCGCGGTGTTAACAGGGGCCGCGAAAAGGCTTTCGCTCAAATCCACCTCGCCTATGGCAGCGCCTTCCATATTATATAGTGCAGTCTTTGGCATGAATCATTATCCTCCTTAGCAATACAGGGTCCATGACGCTTACGCCTTACAGGTGTTACGCACCAAAAGAAGGCCGCCGTTTGGGCCGGGCGTTGCGCCCTTGATGAGAAGCAAGTTGCGCTCCTCATCCACCCGGACGATTTCCAGATTCTGTATGGTTACGCGCTCCGACCCGTAATGACCTGGCATGTGCTTGTTTTTAAAAACCCGGGAGGGGTCGGAGTTGGCGCCCATTGAACCTACGCCCCGGTGATACTTGGAGCCGTGGGACATGGGGCCTGTATGCTGGTTCCAGCGCTGAATGGCACCCGTAAACCCGTGTCCCTTGCTGATACCGGAAACGTCTATTTTTTCGCCCGGCGTAAATTGAGCCACCGTCAGTTCGACCCCCACTTCCAGCTGGGCCGCATTGTCCAACCGGAGTTCACGCAAGCGGCGGGCGGGGGCCACGCCGGCTTTCTTAAAATGGCCGGTTAGGGGTTTGTTAACCAGCTTCTTGGCGCGGTTTTCGGGCAGGGTGTCAAAGCCCACTTGAACGGCACTGTAGCCGTCGGATTCTACGGTCTTTTTCAGCACCACCGGGCAGGGTCCCGCCTCGATCACGGTGACTGGCACGAGGCGGCCGTCGTCGGTGAAGATCTGTGTCATGCCGATCTTCTTCCCAATGATCGCTTTTTTCATGATCGTCGTACCTCCTGCTTAATTGTTCAGCTTGATTTCAATTTCAACACCGGCAGGAAGATCCAGCTTCATCATGGCGTCTACCGTGCGCGGATTGGGGTTATGAATGTCGATCAGGCGCTTGTGGGTGCGCATTTCGAACTGCTCGCGGCTGTCCTTATATTTGTGGGGAGCCCGCAGAATGGTGATGATTTCCTTCTCCGTGGGAAGAGGAATGGGGCCCGATACACGCGCGCCAGTCCGCTTCGCTGTTTCCACGATCCGCTCGGAGGATTGATCGATCAGGTTGTGCTCATACGCCTTGAGTTTGATACGGATCTTCTGGTTGGCCATTTTTTTACCTCCTTCAGACTTTTCCCAAGCCCGTCGCCCGATTATCGGGCTGGTCCACGATAATTACCCGCCATGGCCATGGCGGCAACTTACCGCTTCACCCCTGAACAGACAACAAGGGTATTATACGGTATGGGTTTTTTGATTGCAAGGCTTTTTTAAAGAAAAACAAGAATTTTGAATCGACAGAAACCTCGCAATCATTATTTTTCAATAAGTTTATTTTATCACAATGAAGATGCTGCCGTGTGTGTCCATTCAATCCTTCCACATCGGACCCCTACCGGTATATCCCATTATCTTGAAAGGCCCGAATGCAATTCTGATAGTTCTCTTCCGACAGTCCAATGGAATGATACTCCTCCACGTATCCGATGAATCCGCCCCGAAGACATCCCAAGGAGCGGGTGAGCGCAGCGGCTTCAGCCTCAATCTCTTCCCTCGTGCCAAAAAGCGAAGTGGTTTGATAACTGATAGGGCACAAAAAGCATACCTTTCCCCGAAAATCCTTTCCCAGCGCCTCTTTGTCATATAGATTGGGCTGGCTCAAATTCAAAATATCCACGCCGATTTCGATCAAGTCGGGAATAATTTCCTTGATCTGGCCGCAGCAGTGGAAATACACGTCCAAACCCTGCTCATGGGCAAGCTGAAACTGCGCTTGATAGCGCGGTTTGAAAAACGAGCGCCACATTGCCGGCGAGATCATGAGGCTGCTCTGCGTGCCCCAATCATCAAAAAAACCAACCGCGTCAAAGCCATACGCCTTAACCTGCTTAATAACCGAACATTCAAAGCCGAAAACCAAGTCGGCAAGGCGATTCATATTCCCGGGTTCAAGATACAGGTCCTCAAGCGTACTGGCAAAACCCCTTAAAAAGGACATGATGGTGAACCCGGTCAATGCGAGGCTCGCAACATAATATTTATCCCCATACTGGCCCATGGTTTCCGCGACTTTGACAAACCGGCCCGGATCGTAGGGGTCCGGCAGTGTAAAGCAATCGAGATCCTCCCAGGTCATGATCAGCGTTTCCCGCGGCTTCCCCATGGTATCATCCAGCTTTTCCCACACAAAACCCCATTCAGAGGTATCGCGTCCAGGGCCGCCCCAATGCTTGACAACTTCAATAACCATCAGATCCGACAGTTCAAAATCACGGTTATAGAGCAACAGCGGCGCCCGGTCGGGCCCTTGCATATGAACAGCGCGCTGCACGCGCTCCCGATGATTCATGGACACCGCCCTTTCCATGCTGATATCACGCTTTATGGGATATGGTTCCTTTGCAATTCCGAGCAGCCTGAAATGCCAGAACCACGCTTTCCGGAGGAACGTCCTCCTGAATATTGTGGGCGGCAGCAAAGACATAACCGCCTCCCGGCGCCATGGCGCGGATCAAGGCTTCCACTTCCTGACGAATGCGATCCTTATCTCCACAAGGAAGCACCGTCTGCGTATCCAAGCCCCCATGGAAACAAATTTTCTCTCCGTAACAGCTTTTCAAATACGCAGGCGCCATATCCGGGCCGATGGGCTGAATGGGATTGAGGATTTCCACCCCCGCGTCAATAAGATCGGGAATGAGCGAGGACACGTTACCGCAGGAATGATGCAGGAAGGCGGCGGTCGTATATCCCTTCGTATGGCGGATACGCTCCGCCAGATAGGGCTTTACGAGTTCACGGAATCGTTGCGGCGAAATAAACGCGTTGGCTTGCATGGCAAAATCATCCCCGCTCGTCGTATAATGGAGATAGGGCCCAACCATCCCGTAATATACATCGATAACCTTCTTTTGATATGACAGTACGATTTCAAAGAAGCGATGGACAAACGCCTGGTCCAGTGCGGTTTTAACCAGAAAATTCTCGAAACCGCACATCCAGCAGCCAAGCTCGAACACGCCATAAACCGGGTGCTCGCCGCAGACCACATAGTCCGTCTGCTCGAAGAGCTGCTTCGCCCGTTTCCGGCAAGCTTCCAACTCTCCGATATCGAGGCTCTCCGCATCAGGCCACGGATAGTTTTCCAGGTCGCGCAGTTCCGCGTTTTCCAGCGGGGAATGGATGATTTCCCAATACATCCCTGTGAATTTTCGTATGACGCCCCACTCGTCCGCATATTCCGAATCCGAAATCTTGCGGAACAAAGACTTCCCGGGTTTAATAATCGTTCCCACTGAGCGCGTATCAATATCCAGGAAGGTTAAGATCCGCTCATCCAGCCTTCGGACCATACCAAAATCGGGCTCATGCATGGAATCCTTATCATAAGAGTATCCCAAAAAATCCAACAGCTTAAACATGCTACCGCCGTCCATGCTTGACAGGGGATTTCCGCCCAAGTCCAGTATCAAACCGTCCGGCGTTTCGTGGCGCAACGCTTTTTTAAAATTCTCGCGCCTGCCCATACCCCACACCTCCTTTTGCTGGTTTGAAGATGATTGTCATGCTCCCACGTCGATGCGGAATATGTGTGCAACCAGGATTTCCCTGTTGCCCGGGTTTCCGCCTCACAGCAGGTTTTGGCCGTTCAGCAGGTATGTTATATAATACACCCCGGAAGCCGCATGCCACATCAACAGTGCCGCTCCCGCAACATATGCGAAAACAGCCCCTATACCCAACCGTCCGGACCCTCTCTTCTCTTTTTCCTTTTCCCGAAAGCTCCGGATGCGAATCACCATCATAACCCAAAACATCAAAGCCGCACCCATCATCCCCCAGCCAAAGTTACCGTCCGCAGCCCGACGGCCATCTTCCCCCAGAATCAGGTATTCTAATACACTAACGGCGTTCATAAGCAGGGTCAGCGCTGTAAGCGGGTCATTCCGCAGCTCCTTCCACAGGCCTTTGAGGATGCACAGAGCCAGTAAATACAGGGGAAAGGCTTGAACCAGCAGCACA
>WRHG01000050.1 GCA_009783365.1 Clostridia bacterium
CGCTCTCCGTTTCCTGCGGAAATTCCGAAATGACCGCCCTTCGGTGCTCGGGGGGGGCCCCTGCCCGCCTGATGGCCGCGATTTGGGCTGCGTTTCCATCTCCCATATTTCTTGCAAAGCCATAATCCGGATATATCCGATCCATTTCACGAAGCATCCTGTCCCTGGTTACTTTGGCGATGACGCTGGCCGCCGCGATATGATAACTCCGCGCGTCCCCATGTATCTCGGAGTGGATGGAGAAGGGTAACCCAATGTCTCCCACAGCGTCCACCAAGCACAGGATGGCGGGCGCGCACACTCCAGCCCGTCTCATAGCCAGCTTTGTAGCGTTCAATATATTCAGCTCGTCAATTTCCTTCGCGCTGGCTTGCCCTACGCTCACATGGACGGCCGTATTCATAATCTGATCAAAAACCGTTTCCCTCCGGGCTGCCGAAAGCTTCTTGCTATCGTCCACCCAGGTTAAAAGCGGCGATTCGGGCAAAATTACGCAGGCAGCCACAACAGGTCCCAGGAGCGGCCCGCGCCCAGCCTCGTCCATCCCTGCCAGAGACGCTCCAAAACCGGCGAACCTCCTGTCAAAGTCCACCTTTTCCAGAAAACGTTCCAGCCGCTTGGCGGAAGGTTTAAGATTTCTGCTCATCCGCCCGCTCCTCTTTCACCGGAGGGTCCTCCAGGGTGATTCGGCCAACCCTGCCTTCCCGAAACTCATCCAAAATGATCGCGCATCCCCGTTCGATATCATAGACGCCGCCGCGCATCAAAAATCCCCGCCCGCGGCAAACCTCTTCCAGGAGAGCATGACCACGAATCTCCGGCGTCCGTATTTTATACCGCTCCATGACCGCCTTCGGCGTGATCCGCAGCAATTCCTCCAGCAGTTGTATGCATAAGGCCTCCTGGTCATACACAGCGTCCCGAATGGTGCCGATATACGCCAGCCGCGTCGCAGCCAACCGGTCATTTATTTTCGGCCAAAGCATACCGGGTGTATCAAGCACTTCCAGATATGGACCCACCCTTACCCATTGGTTAGCCCGGGTCACTCCCGGCCGGTCCGCCACACGGGTTACCCCGCCTCCATACAAGCGGTTAATAAAGGTGCTCTTACCCACGTTCGGCACACCCACAACCATGGCGCGAATCGTTTTTTGGATACCTCTCCGTATGCCTCTCAAGGTTACATCGGCAGCGGCTCTCTCAATCAACGCTTTGGCCTGCTTGGTCTTTTGCGGAGAAGCATCATAAGCCATGGCGGTAATAGCCTGCCGGTCAAAATACTCCAACCAACCGCCGGTCCGTTCCGGCTGCGCCAAGTCCGCCTTACAGAGCAGCAATACGCGCCGTTTCCTCCCCAGCATGGCGTCCAGCGCAGGGTTGCGGCTTGACAGCGGCAGCCTGGCGTCACATAGTTCAATGGCCAAATCGATTTGGGAAAGCTGCGTTTGCAGGAGACGCCTCGCTTTGGCCATATGACCCGGATACCATTGGATTTCCAAAACGATTTCCTCTCTTTCCCATTGATTTCAACGCAGACATTAAAACATTCTTTGCCGGAAATAGCAATAGGGGCCTCCGCCTTTCTCATGTTCATGCCCGGTGCTTGTTATCCTGTCCCTTATGACCGCTCGCGCCATGAGGTACATGCTGCTCCCTGCGGCGATAGCGCCGGTAGCCTGCCTGCACGGACCGGTCCGCGCATATCGCTTCACGAATGATTTCCGGTGCGAGGCCGGACCGTGTTGCTGCGTATGCCTCCAGCGCCTCGGAACGCTGAGAGGCGCTCCGCTCGGCATCATAGAGGCCCTTGGCCCGGAGCCAGCCAGCCAGCTCATGATACACGGCAAAGGCGGACTCCTTGCCGATGATCACACCCATCAGCGCAGAGTGGCGGCCGCTGTTGCCATACCAATCCAGTGCCTTTTTTACATCGTGCAGCGCCTGCAATTCCGCAAAGGTAAGGTTTGGTGTGCTTAGCACCTCATAGGGCGGGTCCGTTGCATATACAATACCCAGCTTTTCCGCATCCCGGCGCAGGCCGCTGCCCTGCAGCAGCTTTAAAAAGCCAAGGTGAAGTTTGTGTGGCCGCAGCGCATATACCTGGTCAAATCCTCTGGAAAAACCAGCCCAGCTCTCCCCAGGCAAACCGGCGATCAGATCCAGATGCAAGGGAATGCTGTTGGTCGCGCGCAGAGCGCTCACTGCGCGCGCAATATCTTCAAAACACCCGCCGCGCCGCACTGCGCGAAGCACTTCAGGCGCTGTGCTCTGCACGCCGATCTCAAATTGAAAACGGCCTTCCGGCGCACCGTCCAGCAAAGCGAGGCTTTCAGCATCCAGCAAACGCGCCTCGACTTCAAAATGAAACACGCACTCCGTGTCCAGCGCCAGCAACTCCCGCCATATCTCCCTCGCGCGAGCCGGATCAAAATTAAAAGTACGGTCCACCAGTTTGATCAGCCTCGCGCCTCGCGCCGCCATTCCCGCCAGGCGCCCGGCCGCCTGGCGCGCCGGCAGCGCGCGTACCTTCTCGCCGGCCGACAGGCAATATTGGCAATGGAACAAACAGCCCCGGGCGGTCTCTGCGTACCAAAGGCGATCTGCGTCCAACGCCGGCACGCCGTCATACGGATCAGGCCATTCCTCCTGCGGTAACGGCGCGGACGGCTCGAATAGCAATGGGCCTTGCGCTCCTTCCCGGAATGCGGCCAGCAGCGCCGGGTAACTTTCTTCCCCTTCGCCAGCTACAATAGCGTCTATGTAAGGGCAGCGCTCCATTATGTCAGCAGAATAATAGGATACTTCAGGACCTCCCAGAACGACTCGCAGCTCCGGAATTACCTGCTTGAGCGTGCGCGCAAGCATAAGTACCCGTTCACGATTCCAAATATATGTAGAAAAGCACGCTGTCTCGGGTCGCGTGGCCCATATTGCATGAAGATGCGTCGCAAAGGGCTGATTACAATGGAGTTCCAGCACGGTATGCTGAATATCAGGTATTGTTCGCTCCACTGCCGCATGCAAACAGCGTACCGCAAGGTTGGTGTGAACGTACATAGCGTTGATTGCCACCAACGTCACGCGCAAGAAAAACGCCTTCTTCCCATCCGGGCCAAGGCCTAGCCCCGTTGATATTTTTCCCGTCTCACATATGTGGTATGCAGCAGCTTATGGGCCCTGTGACTGTTGGGCCGTTCCAAGTATTCCTCATAAAGCTTCTTGATCTGCGGATTCTTATGGCTTTCGCGAATCGGCTTCTCCGCATCCTCCCGATACAGAGCTTTGGCCCGTTCCACGCGGATATCCGTAAACGAGCGGACCTGCGATGGGACGATGGGCTGGCCGCCGCCGTTTACGCATCCGCCAGGGCAACCCATGATTTCAATAAAATGGTAGGTTTTCTCCCCGTTTTTCACGGCATCCAGCAATTTGGCCGCTTCGCCGGTACTATGCGCCACCGCCACATGAACGTCCATACCGCCGATGTTTACCGTAGCCTCCTTGATTCCCTGTACGCCTCGGACGGCGGTAAAGTTAACATCCTTCAATTCCTCGCCGGTGATGGTTTCATAGGCGGTGCGCAGCGCCGCCTCCATAACGCCGCCAGTTGCCCCAAAAATCACGCCCGCTCCTGAGCTTTCGCCCATGAGATCGTCAAAATCCTCGTCAGGCAGGCTGGCAAAGTCAATACCCGCCTCCTTTATCATTTTCGCCAGTTCACGGGTGGTAAGGACCGCGTCCACATCCGGGTATCCTGTTCCCGACAGTTCCGGGCGCTTAGCCTCAAATTTCTTCGCGGTGCAGGGCATCACGGAAACTACGGCGATATTTTTGGGATGGATTCCCTGCTTGTCCGCATAATAACTCTTAACCATGGCACCTTCCATCTCATGGGGAGATTTGCAGCTTGACAAGTTTGGGATGAATTCCGGGTAATACGTCTCGCAAAATTTCACCCATCCTGGAGAACAACTGGTGATCATGGGCAGAATGCCGCGAAGCGTTACGCGTTCTACCAATTCATTCGCTTCTTCCATCACCGTAAGATCCGCGCCGTAATTGGTATCAAACACACGATGAAAACCCAGCCGCCGCAGCGCCGCCGCCAACTTGCCCGTACAACCGGCGCCTATGGGCATGCCGAACTCCTCCCCCAGGGCCGCGCGTACGGCCGGGGCCGGCTGCACCACCACATGCATATCCGGGCTGTTCAGCAGTTTCCAGACCACCTTGGTTTCATCCTTCTCTTTGAGCGCGCCAACGGGACAAACCGTAATGCACTGCCCGCAGTTAATGCAAGCCATGTCCGCCAGCTTGAGATCCCAAGGGGACTCTACAACGGTCCGAAAACCGCGCTTTACCGCGCCTATGACGCCCACCTTCTGCATTTCGCCGCAGGCGCTCACGCACCTGCGGCACAAGATGCACTTGTTGTTATCTCTGACGATACAGGGTGATGCGTCATCTACGTCATATTCGTTCCGCTCCCCCTCGAAGCGGCTGGCATCCTCCACCCCCAGCTCCACGCATAGTTTCTGCAACTCGCAGTTCTGGCTTCGCACGCAGCTGAGGCACTTTTTATCATGGCTGCTGAGAAGCAGTTCCAGATTCGCCTTGCGCGCTTCCCGTACCTCCGGAGTGCTGGTTCTCACCACCATCCCCGGGGTTGCCGGCAGTACGCAGGCAGCCTGCAGGGAGCGGGCTCCACTGTCGACCACGCAGATGCGGCAGCTTCCCGTCTCGCTGATGTCCTTCAAAAAGCAGAGGGTCGGTATTTTTACCTTCGCGGCCCGCGCGGCTTCCAACACGGTGGTCCCGTCTGGAACCTCCAAACGCACGCCGTCAATGGTCAGGGGAATCATCTTGTCCATCCCTACTCCTCCTCGCGCGGTACGCGTCAATTCTTGATGATGGCTCCAAAACGGCACTTATCGATACATGCGCCGCACTTGACGCACTTTTCAAGGTCTATTTTATGGCACTCCTTTACGGCGCCCGTAATGGCGCCGGTGGGGCACACCCGCGTACACGCCGTGCAGCCGCGGCACTTATCGGTAATAAAGAAATTGAGCAGAGCCTGGCAATGGCGGGCGGGACACTTCTTATCCTTGATATGAGCCTCATACTCCGAGCGGAAGAACTTCAGCGTGGACAGTACCGGATTGGGCGCGGTTTGGCCCAGGCCGCACAGGGCGGTAGCCTTGATATTCCGGCCCAGATACTCCAGCTTGTCAATATCGTCTTCCTCCCCGCGGCCATCCACGATGCGCTCCAATATTTCAAGCATGCGCTTGGTGCCTATCCTGCAGGGCGTGCATTTGCCGCAGCTTTCATCCACAGTAAAATCCAGGAAGAATCGGGCGATGTCCACCATGCAGTTATCTTCATCCATTACGATCATGCCGCCGGAACCCATCATGGAGCCGATTTCCAGCAGGGTGTCGTACTCAATGGAAATATCCAGGTGCTGGGCGGGGATGCATCCACCGGAGGGACCGCCTGTTTGCACGGCCTTAAATTTCTTTCCGTCAGGGATTCCGCCGCCGATGTCATAGATGATCTCCCGCAAAGGCGTGCCCATGGGCACCTCCACCAAGCCGGTATTGCTGATCTTTCCTCCCAGGGCAAAGACCTTGGTGCCTTTACTGCCCTCCGTGCCGATGCCGCCAAACCATTCTGCGCCGTGCAGGATGATCTGCGGCACGTTGGCATAGGTCTCCACGTTGTTGAGCATGGTCGGCTTGTTAAAAAGTCCCTTTTCAGCAGGAAAGGGCGGGCGGGGGCACGGCTCGCCCCGACGGCCCTCAATGGAACCCATCAGCGCAGTCTCCTCGCCGCACACAAAGGCTCCCGCGCCCAGGCGGATGAAGATGTCAAAATCAAAACCCGTGTCGAAGATGTTTCTGCCCAAAAGCCCATAGCCCCGCGCCTGCTCAAGGGCGATCCGGAGGCGCTTTACCGCGATGGGATACTCGGCGCGCACGTAGATATATCCTTCCGACGCGCCTATGGCGTACCCGGCGATAGCCATGGCTTCCAGCACCGCATGCGGATCCCCCTCCAGCACGGAGCGGTCCATAAACGCGCCCGGATCACCTTCATCCGCATTGCAGGCCACATACTTTTGGTCCGCCTGAGGCTGATAGGCAAACTTCCATTTTAAACCGGTGGGGAAGCCGCCGCCGCCCCGGCCGCGCAGGCCGGACTTCACAATTTCATCAATCACCTGCTCCCGGGTCATCTCGGTAACAGCCTTGCCCAATGCCTGATATCCGTCAAACGCGATGTATTCATCGATGTTTTCCGGATCGATTACGCCGCAGTTACGCAGGGCGATCCGCTTCTGCTTGCGGTAGAAATCGATGTGATCCAGCGAGAGATCCTGCCTCCCCCCCTGGCTTTTGTCCTTGTATACCAAGCGCTGTACCACGCGGCCCTTGAGCAGGTGTTCGGCCACAATTTCATCCACATCCTCCAACAGGACGCGGGCATAGAATATTCCCTCCGGATAAACGATCACAACTGGTCCCGCCTCGCAAAGACCGAAGCACTCCGTGCGAATGACTTTCACTTCCCTGCTCAGGCTAAACAGGGCGACCTGTTCCTCAAAGCGTTTGACTACCTCGGCCGAGCCCGACGACACACAACCGGCGCCGCCGCAGACAAGCACATGCGCTCGATAGAGATCCATCGATTTCCCTCCTCAATCGTAGTCCTTATTCCGCGGCGCCGATGGCGCACTCCGCGACCGGCCTGCCGTTTACGATATGCTCCGCCATGATGCGGGGCACCATATCCGGCGTAAGTTTTACATAGGTCACCTTCTCCTGGCCGGGACGCAGCACGTCCACCATGGGCTCCAGCCGACACATGCCGATGCAGCCCGTCTGTGAAACCGTTACGTTTTGCAGCTTGCGCTTTGCCACCTCCTCTTGAAAAGCCCGCATCACCGGGCGGGCTCCGGCGGCGATGCCGCAGGTTGCCAAACCCACCACCACGCGCACGCAATCCTCCCCGCTTTCGCGCAAAGTGACCTTGTTCAGCGCTTTTTGACGAATCTCATCCAATTCGGCCAAAGATTTCATGCCAGCACCTCCAAAGCACAGCAAGTCCGCATCATAGCCCGACGGCTATGTATTTTTCCAAAATATCGGGAATTTCCTCTTCCGTGAGGCCGCCGAAAACATCCTCATTAATCATCATCACCGGCGCCAGGCCGCAGGCGCCCAGGCAGCGGGTGGCTTCCACGGTAAAAAGCCCGTCCGGCGTTGTTTTATTTGCCGAGATGTCCAGCTCCTTGCAAAGGCGGTCCAGTACCTTCTGGGAGCCTTTTACATAGCAGGCAGTTCCCAGGCAGACGCCGCATACAAATTTGCCCTTCGGCTCCAGGGAAAACTGGGAGTAAAAAGTTGCGACCCCGTACACTTCGCTTAAGGTGAAGCCAAGCTGGTCCGCGATCATTTCCTGCACATCCAACGGAACGCAGCCAAAAATCTCTTGGGCCTCCTGCAATACCGGCATCAGCGCTCCCTTTTGTTCCCGATTGGCGTCAATAAAGCGCTGCAGCCTATCATACATCTCGTTGGTTTTGGTCATGACGGCCCGGACCTCCTTTGTAATGGACGATCTGGCTATATTTCCGGCTTACGGTTCTATTATACTATCATATGCAAGAAAAAAATGCGATAAAAATCGTCAAAAAATGATTCAAAACAATTTATGTATTTTGAATTCGTACGGCATATATTGTATGTGAAATATAATTTATGTACATTATGTGGTATGAAATCATCCTGTAATTCTCATTGCGGAAATCTTACTTCGACCAAAAAAGTCATGCTTCATCCAATCCTCCCCTTGGGGCGACTATCCCTTGTGGTGCGAAGTTTTTTTTAAACAATATCTTGACAAAATATTTTTTTTATGCCATAATATCGTAACAGATCATTCTGTTGCACGTTCAAACCCTTATTCTATATCGTTTCCGGAAGAATTTTCCGATTTTGATACCAGGAGGGCTCCCTGATGAAAAAAAATATTCGAGCGGCACTTTCCCTGGGTGTGGCATGTTGCCTGCTGACTTTGTTGTTTATCTTACCGGCGCCGGCTCTGGCTGCCCTGCCAAACATGACGAATATCAACGTCGTTCGGGTCAACGCTTCCGATTTCACCGTATCCTTCGACACCAACGCCAACGGTCTTTGCTATTACTACATACCGCAAGATCCTTACGAACTGGCGCCCACCCCGTCGCAAATGATCATGAAGGGCACCGCCAAACCCATCACCATCGGCGCTAACACCATCAATACCACGCCCCCTATCGCCTCACTGTCGTTTGGCAACGCATACCCTATCTACCTGATGACTGAGGATACCGGAGGCTCCGGAGCTAAGAGCGCGGTAATGACTGAGACGATCGACGCATATCCCCCGCTGTCGAATTTCACTTCCATCCGGACAGACGAGGAAAATGCCACCGTAACCTTCGAAAGCAGTATTGCAGGGGAATACGCATATGTCCTGAGAACCGACATCAATTTTCCCTCACAGTCTGCTGTCGAAGCCGGCACGCGTATGCCCATGTCAATTGGAATGAATACCTTCAACTTGGGCAATATTTCTACCAAAAGCCAGGTTCACCTCTATCTGGTGGCCAGGTCCCCAGGCGGGAATTGGAGCCTACGCTATTACCGGTCCATTCCGGCATACCGCAAACGCCCCCCCCGAACAGGCGACGGTTTCCCCTACGCTGAACTGCTGGTTCTTTTAACAGTCATCATGGCCGCCTCAAGCTGGCTTATCCTGCGAGAAAGGCGTGCTTATCTGTTATCCGCACCCGCGTCAAAGACCAACCCTAACGTTTCACAGCGGCCAAAAATGTAAGTTCGGTATGCGCTATCATTTGGATACCATCCCGTTGTGGGAAGTGATGGAGCAACAAGCGGAATGTCCTTTTTGTACGCTTTATCACAGGGTAGAGCAAACGGAAGCCGAAAATTGCCTGGGCGGCAGCTTAATGGAACCCGCGGTGAGAATGCGGGTAAACGCATTGGGTTTTTGTGAAAAGCATCACCAACTGCTCTCAGCGCAAAAAGACAGACTGGGGCACGCATTACTAACGGATTCCCATTGCAAAGAGATACTTCAAAAACTGCCAAACCGGGCATACGGGGCCAGCGGAAAATTCCGGAGGCCCTTTCTTTTTTGGAAACCCTTATCAAACAGCCGGGCAGAACCCTTTATCGGTCAGCTGGAGGCGCTTAGCGGCAGCTGCATCGTCTGCGATAATGTGAATCAACACCTCCAGCGATATTACCATACGTTTCTCCATCTATGGAAGTGTGATCCCGCCTTCGCAGCGCTGTGGGACGCTTCCCGCGGCCCATGCATTCCACACGGGGCGGAGCTTTTGCGCCATGGGCAGAAGCATCTTTCTTCTCCAGAATTAGAAGCGCTGGCGGATTCCGTGCTTTCCCTGCTGAAAGCCGCCCTGGCCCTGGAGGAGGCGGAGCTGGCATATTTCACCCAACAGTTTGATTACCGTAATCAAGGAAGGCCATGGGGTAAAAGCAAAACCGCCTTGGAAAGAACCGTCAGGCGGTTACGGGGTGGCTTTCAGGATGTGGAAGAAAAGCAGACCTCTTGATGCCGCCCTCCGGCTGTAATCATGAATTATCCCTCCAGCGGACCCTCAAACCGTTCCAGTTTTACGCCCGCTTCCTTAAAAAACGCAAGAGAAAACGAATCTGGATACCCTTCCCGGTACACCACCCGTTGAATGCCCACGTTCACGATCATCTTCGCGCATACGGAGCACGGCTGGTGGGTACAGTACAGCGTACCGCCCTCTATGGAAATGCCCAGTTTTGCCGCCTGCAAAATCGCGTTTTGCTCCGCGTGGATAGCGTAGCAAACTTCCGCCCGTGTACCGGAAGGGATGTTTTGTTTACGCCGCAAACACTCGCCGCGCTCTTTGCAAGTTTGAATACCAGCCGGCGCGCCGTTATAGCCCGTTGTCATAATCCGCTTGTCCTTAACAATAACGGCGCCGATATTCCTTCCTTCATTGAAGCAGCTGGACCATTCCGAAATCGCGCGGGCCATTTTGATAAACCGGAAATCCCATTTGTCCATATGTATCCCTCACTTGTGATATATTGCGCGTAGTTCCTCCGTTTCCCGCCCGTCCCGATGATACACCACCAAGGGCGGAAGCCAATGAAGCGAGGGCCCCGCGTTCTTCATGGCCTCCAGCAGCACCAGGTACGGAGGCCGGTCTCTTTTGGCGCAAACCATGCGAATACGCTTGGGTTCCAGCCTATTGGCGCGAAGGCCGTCGCAGAGTTCCAGCAGCCTGGCGGCGGGAAAGGCCATGCTCAACCGTCCATGATTTCGCAAAAGAGCCGCGCTTACCGCAGAGACTTCCGCCAAACCAATCTCCGTTTCATGACACGCTATCCGCAAGCCGGAAAGTTTGCTGAGTACGGCACCGCCTCGCTTTCCATAAGGAGGGTTGCATACCACCACGTCCATGGCGCCATGACCAATGAGGGCGGCTGCGTCCCTCATGTCCGCTCCATGAACAGTGATGCTGTGCTCCAACCCGTTCAAGCGTACGGTGCGGTCTGCCATGTCCGCCATATCCCGCTGAACCTCAAAAGCATGGAATTTTGCCGTTGCCTGTTTTTGGCTGAGGAGGACCGGCAAAATCCCCGTGCCCGTTCCCAGATCCGCCGTTTTATCCTTTGGACGAATCGTGGTAAAATCCGCCAACAGTACCGCGTCCATCCCAAAACAAAAGGACGAGGGGTTCTGAATAATGCGCAGGCCGTTTCGCTGCAGGTCATCCACACGCTCATGGGACAAAACCAGTCCGCTTTCCATCAAGGCGCCTCGAAGTTCAGATGTTTTTTCAAGCAATAGCCGGTTGCGTCAAAGTACTTTATCTGACACCAGGTATCGCCCGCCATCAGCACCGTTACCTGGGCTCCCGGCAACATATTCGCCTGAGGCTTACCCTGCTCCGCGCACTCCGGCCACAGGCCAATCACAGGTTGGCTGTCCACGGGGCTGACCCATGCGTGCATTTCCCTTTCTACCGCTTTAAGCGTTGGGTCCGTAGCCTTAACATCTTCTGCGGCCGGCTCTGCCGCCGGTTGCTCTGTCGCAGGCGGCATACCCGGTTTGCCCGTTTCACCGTCCGCCGTATTTTCTCCGCCGACGCTTTCCGTGTAGGCGCCAGGATCCGCGCCTGACAAGAAACCCGACATTACGTATCCGGCGAGTCCGTTATACCTGACCTGACTCCACGCGGTTCCACCCTGCATGACCTCCACTTGAGCCAACCGGGGGATGACTGCCAATACAGCGGCTGAATCGGAGGCTGATTCCCGAAGGTTCAAACCGCCGGAAGGCGTATTGACCCAGGC
>WRHG01000051.1 GCA_009783365.1 Clostridia bacterium
ATTTTTCTGCCACCTTTATTCCCGTATACCTTACTATATCACAAAACCCTTGAAAACACCAGTGTTTTCAAGGGTTTTGCTTCTGTTTGCCTCTCCATTCCCTGGAGGTTTGTCTTCACTCTGTGGCGCAGTTTAATTCACTGCGCCACTTCTTTGTTGTTATTTTGCCGGCATGCGCCATGCGAGCGTATGCCTGGCACAAGCAGCAAGAAAGCGGGTGTATCCGGTTTAGAACATTCCCTGCACCACCACCGCGTTGGAAATCGCGAAGAGAGTGATCAACAGGGAGTTGATGAAAGCACCTGTCCAAATTGTACCTGTTTTCTTGAACAGTATGCGTGCGTTAACCGCTCCGGCCGTCAAAGCCACCATCATATTCCACACGAACAGACCACCTAGGGCGGAAGTAAAATTAGCACCCGGCGGGAAAGCTGTGTACTCAAACATCTTGATACCAGTGATCTTGAGGGAACCGTAATCCAGAAGCGTCAGCACGGCGAAGCCGCATATAGACGCGCCGATTAACAGTATCACATTCAGCCACTCCTTCTGGCCGCGCATGCGGGTAAAGGAATTGAGCGTCAGTGACGTGACGATAAAGAAGAACGCGAAGAACGGCAGATACTTCAGGAAGATACCCAACTTCATCACCGTTAACGGGCGAATGCTGAACACCCACAGGCGGAAGTCCGTAAGGAAGAAGTAATCCGCCAGCACCAGCAGCGTATAGCCGCTCAAGAATACGATGACCGCCAGCAACAGCGACTTGAAAAAATTCTTCACACTGATTTTTATACCCAGATTGTTGATGGTGCTTCCGTTTTTCTTCATGATGAACTGATAGGTGAGGATGAACACTGCCAGCAGGAACGCGCCTACGATGAGGTTCATTACAACCATGCCGTTCACCGTGGGTAGTTGAAAGTACGGATTTGCCGTCAACACAATAGGAATGGTACGGCCCATGTTGGGGATGTCAATGGGATAGCCAACAGCCCAATAGAACAGCAGAGGCGCCGGCAGAAGGCAAACAATATAGATCAGCCAGTAAATGAGCTTGCCCTTTCTGTCATCCACCACGGTTGGGGACAGCGGTTCAGGTTTCACTATGCCGGTAAAGAAAGGCAGCTTTAGCAGCATCAGCGCAAAAGGAGCCAAGAAAATAAAGAATCCTAAAAGCGCCAAGCCGGTGCCGATTTCTTTCCAATACCAGGTTTGGCTTGTGGCGGGCAGAGGCTCTGTGCCGGCCTTGAGCGTAACGTTAAAAAATTCCAGTATGCTCTCCTCAGCTATGGATGAAAAATGAACCATCGGATGGTCGATCGGAGGCTGGTAGATCACGCGAAGCGTCTTATTAGCGGCGACTTCAACGGCTTGCTGGGCACTTAGTTCTGCATTCACGCCAAAGTCATAGTATGCACCGTATTTAGCACCGGAGAAGCCCATGCCTGCGATGGCTTTCGGCGTGATGTTGATGTCGCTTCCCTTTTTTACGGTGATCCACATGTTTTCTGCCCACTCGTCAAATTGCCCGTAAACGACGCCGACATTAACAGGGTATTTTGCCAGAATCAACTCCTTCACATCGGCGTCGGTAGAATAGGCGTTTGAGGTTAGCAACAGAGCTGTGGGTGTGGCGATGGAAGGATCGCTTTCTTGTGCGGTGAAAGCGCGCAGCGCCGCGTTTTGAATTACACCGCAGCCCATAGAATGCCCTACCATGCCGATTCGTGTTGAATCCACAAAGGGCAACCTGTCTACGTACTGCAGCGCGGCATAACCGCCCATATCCGGCACGAGGCCATCGTGATCCATGTTGACGCTGTTAATGCCGGAACGTCCGTGCGAGTAGGCGTCGATAGCCATCACAACATAGCCACGCTTGGAAAGCTCTACGGCATTCATGTTCTGAACCTCCGCAGTGTTATTAAAGCCGTGGCTGGATACGATGGCTGGCGCAGGATCTGTATTGGTCGCTGAATTTGGAACGTAGAGTAATGCGCGAAGCAGAATCCCGTCCTCCGTCACATATTCGATTGAGCGAATTGCAACGGCACCGCCGCTTGTATGCGCAATACATGCGACGACCGACCCAATGAGGACAAGCGCAAGCGCAATGCATACCCATTTCTTAGCATTCATGAAACAACTTCCTCCTTTATTTACCAAAGTATCTGCTGAAACCCAAAGCCTAGGCGCCAACCCTCCTTTCGCGAAAATAAGCCTTGCTACAACAGACGCTGACCGTACCCGAATTTTGTGCCGCAAAACAGCAAACAAAAGATGATAATATAATCACACTAACCTATCCCATCTCTGATTGCCGCCGCCGCATGACATCAATCACCACCGCGATTACAATGATTAGCCCTTTGATCACACGCTGCCAGCCCTGAGGCACGCCCAATAGGTTGAGACCGTTAGCGATAACGCCGATGATCAAAACGCCAATCACCGTTCCCAACAGGCTGCCCTCTCCGCCCTTCATGCTGGTTCCGCCGATGACTACCGCGGCGATGGCGTTCATTTCCTGGCCTTCCGCGCTGGTGGGCAAAGCCGAATCCAGCCTGCTTGTTAAAACGATAGCCGCAACGCCGCAGCACAGTCCGCTTACGGTATATACAAAGCACTTTACGCTGTTAAGATTGATGCCGGACAACTTGGCGCACTGCTCGTTGCCGCCGATGGCAAAGACACTGCGCCCAACGCGTGTATACCGGAGGATGTACCATCCGATTGTGAACACCGCAATCATGATCAGCAGTGACCATAACGGGATGCCTGCTATTCGGTCTGAAATCATCACAAAGGCTGGCGGCATGGCATAAACCGGCTGGCCACCTGATATGGTGTAGGCAAGACCGCGCCCTATATACATCATGCCTAGCGTGGCTATGAAAGGCGGTAGCCCAAGATAGGCAATCATTGCTCCGTTGGTAAAACCTATCACCGCCGACAGCGCGAGCCCGGCCGCAATCGCCAGCCATACCGGTTGGTCAGATTTCATCATCATGGCCATCACCAGGCCCACAATGGCAATCGAAGACCCAATGGAGAGATCGATTCCGCCAGACACAATCACAAACGCCATACCAATGGCCACCACAAAGTTGATAGACACTTGCTGAAAAATGTTCCAGAAATTGGCTACGCTTAAGAATACCGGAGACGCCACCGAAAGGGCCGCGCACAGCAGAATCAACGCGATCAAAATACCCAGCGTATTATGGCCGAAAGTAATTCTCCTTTTACCATAGCTCGTATGATTTTTAGTCCGACGCATGGGTTACCATTCCCTTCGTTGAAGTATCTGCTGCCGTTGGCTCTTCCGTACTGCCGGTTGCGTAGTACAGAAGCATCTCCTGGGTAACCTCGTCCTGATTTCTGTCCAAGGTGGCGGCAATCACGCCCTGGTGCATCACTGCGATACGATCGCACATTCCCAGTATCTCAGGCATCTCCGAAGAGATCATTACCACTGCGGCGCCCTGCTCAATCAGCGCGTTGATGATATGATAAACCTCAATCTTAGCTCCTACGTCAATGCCGCGGGTTGGTTCGTCAAACAGGAATACGCAGGACCTACTCATCAGCCATTTTGCCAGTACCACCTTCTGCTGGTTTCCGCCGCTGAGATTACGTACTTTCTGCCGTAGAGAAGGCGTCTTGATGCTGAGCTTGCCGACATATTCATCCACCGCTGCCGCTTCCCGTTTCAAGTTGAGCTGGATGCCCTCTTCGAATTGCGGCAGCGAGGCCAATGTGATATTCTCACCAACGTCCATCGTCAGTACCAGGCCTTCGTTCTTACGATCCTCCGTGGCAAACCCAATGCCTGCGCGGATGGCGTCCAGTGGCCGATTGATGTGCACGCGTTGACCGCGTACATAGACTTCCCCTGTTTCCTTTTTATCCAGCCCGAAGAGCGCGCGAGCAGTTTCGCTCCGCCCCGCGCCCACTAAACCGGCGATCCCCAGAACCTCCCCGGCGCGTACCGAAAAACTTACGTCCTTAACGCGCTTTCCGGCACAGAGATGTTTCACCCGTAAAATTTCGTTCCCCAGCTCGACCTTGAGTTTCGGATACTTCTCTGTCAAATCGCGCCCTACCATATGGCGGATAAGCTCGTCCAGCGTTGTGTCAGCCACTTCAACAAGGGCAATATTAGCGCCGTCACGCAGTATCGTGGCGCGGTCGCATACCTCCAGCACCTCTTCCAAGTGATGCGAGATATAGACAATAGCAACTCCTTCTTGCTTAAGCCGCCGCATAACGCTAAACAGCGTCTCGGTCTCCCTGCCAGTAAGGGATGCGGTTGGCTCGTCCATGATCAGCACACGGGACTTCAGGGAAAGGGCTTTGGCAACCTCCACCATTTGCATCTGCGCGATGCCAAGGCTTCTAATTTCCGAGCGGGCGTCAATTTGAACCTCCAGCTTATCCAGCATAAGCTGAGCTTGCCTGTACATCTCTCCCCAATCAACAGTACCAGCCCGCTTGTGAATCAACCGGCCCAGAAAGACGTTTTCCGCCACCGACAACTGTGGAATCAGGTTCAACTCCTGGTAGATAATGCTAATGCCAAACTGCTGCGCCTGGTGTGCGGAATGAATCTCCGCCACCTGCCCTCCCAGAAGAACAGAGCCCCCGTCTCTCTGGTAAGCGCCTGCAAGGATCTTTACCAGCGTGGATTTTCCCGCGCCATTCTCACCCAGGAGCGCATGGATCTCTCCAGACTCTACCATTAGATTAACATGATCCAACGCCTGCACGCCCGGAAATTTTTTAGAAATGTCCCGCATTTCCAAATAGGCCATTCACTGCCCTCCTGATGAAAAAAGAGTTACCGCATGGGGGCGGATTTACGCGGCCCGCATCTTTCCGCTATATTGCAGCGCCATACAGTGTTACTCCTGCATCCCCATGCGGCAGCCCCGCATCATTTATAGATAATCGTCCACGTTGGAGATGTCAACTACCGTGGTTTCGGCCTCAATAACCGGGTCCTCCAAGGTTTCGCCATTGATGGCCTTAATAAGCGCCTCAATGGCGTTCTTTCCGATGTCTACCGGCCCCACGTCCAGCGTGGCGGTCAGTTGGCCAGCTTTAACGGCTTCTTTGGCATTGGGGTTTCCATCCAAACCTACGCAGATGATGTCATCGCGGCCTGCCTGCTTGCACGCCTGAGCCGCGCCCAGCGCCATCTCGTCGGAAAGGCCGTAAAATACGTTGATGTCCGGATGCGCCTGAAGCATGTTAGCAGCGGCGTTCATTCCCTTTTCACGCTCCCAATCACCCGCTTGGGAGGCGACAAGCTTCACATCAGGATATTTTTCGGCTGCCTGATCTACAAAACCGCCCATGCGCTCGGTGGTATAAACACTTGGCAATCCTTCAATGATCGCAACATTAGCCGCGCCGTCCGTCTTTTCGTTTACCCAGTCGGCGATCTTTTTTCCGCCATTATACTGATTATACCCGCTATAGGCAAAGATCTCTACGCCGTCTATGGGTGTGATGGAATTGAATACCACTACGGGTATACCCGCCTCGTTTGCCTTCTTGATTCCGGAAACCAAAGCGTCCTGGTTAATGCCGCACACCACGATGCCTGCAACGCCCTTGGTGATCATGTCCTCCAGCAACTGCATCTGGCCGGCGTAATCAGACTCTACCTCCGGAGCCATCAGGGTCAGGGTATAACCGGCGGCTTCCGCTACGGGCGTGGCGCCTACGATACAGCTCGCGTAAAACGGGCTTGTCATGGCCGGGGGCAGAAACGCAATTTCTGTGGAAGCAGCCATCGCCGATGGAACGAAAAACAGCGCCATCGCAAGTACCATAATCCATGTAAGGGATTTTCTCATGTTGGGTTCCTCCTTCTTCTTGTTTTGATGCCGACTTATTCCACCCCAAAAAAGACAACGCCCATTAATCACCTCCTGAAAATTGGCTGTTACGCCACTGTAAGAAAGCGCCAAGAAACTTCATAGACGATACTGTCTTTACTATTTTACACAATTACGGCAGATTTATCAAGGTATAAAAAGAGGCCGCTTCGCCTCCCACAAACCCTCTTTGTAACCCCGAAGCGCTACAGACCGCCACAGCAGGCTCGTTTACCGGATTAGCATCCCCACCAGAACAGCCAGTAAGATTAAACCTATGAGGGTATAAATAATCCCGTTCACTGCGCGAACTGTCAGGTGAAGGCGGTCATACAGTTTATAGCGCCGGGGAATCCTTCTTTCACCCGGCTGTTTTTTTCTCAAATCTTCCTGCATTATTTCTTCATCAGATATTTACGTACGTCTATTGCGACTGCCAGAATGATGATGAGGCCGCGAATGATATACTGCATGTAAGGGTTGACCTGTAAAAAGTATAAACTGAAGTTGATTGCCTGTAGGATGATCGAGCCGATTACAACACCCTGTATGGTACCAACGCCGCCTGTGAAGGAAACGCCGCCGATCACGCACGCGGAAATTGCGTCCAACTCATAGTTGATACCGGTGTTTGCGCCTACGGATGTAATACGGCCGGCCTCCAAAAACGCCGCTATACCATACAGCGCGCCTGCAACCAGGTATACGAGCATGATGGTACGCGCCACGTTAACGCCCGACACCGATGCGGCTTCCGTGTTGCCGCCTACGGCAAACATGTTCTTGCCAAGGCGTGTTTTATTCCAAACAACCCACATGATGATCGAAAGCCCGAGAAAGTACATCACGACCTTGGGGATCTTCGTGCCGGTTTGGGTCATCCAGATTTGCGTAATCACACTGCCATACTCCGTTGTTTCCAAAGGGGGCAGATTGCTCGCATTGGTCATGAACCAGACCGCCAGCAAGACCGCCAGCGCTACCACGGCAGCCATCGAAGCCAGGAACGTTATCTTACGTAATTTACGTTTATCTTCCCGGTTTTTAAGAAGTGAAATTCCCGTCCAGAATAAAGGGACTCCAATAATCATCAACACCGCAAAACCCAGCAGGAACAATTCCCCCACTCGGATCAGGTTGCCTGCCGAGGCATTGAGGAAATCTCTGTCAAACGTGCTGAGCGCTTGGGCTGTGCCAGACGGCTGGGCTTCTATATACAGGCAGTTCGCTCCGAAGGCGATCAACTGCGTGCCAAGCGTGATTATAAAAGCGTGCAGATGCAACTTGGAAACGCCAAAGCCATTAATCGCGCCGAAAGCCACACCGATAGCGATTGCGCCCAACAGCGGTACGATCAGTGGGAGCTGTTCGGTCATACCCTGGTAGTAGCGGGAGTTATAGCTCACCTTCTGTACCAGAGAAGCGGTAACTGCCGCCGAAAGCCCCAGCACGCGCCCGATGGAAAGGTCGGTGCCTGCCAGTACGATCAGGCCCGCGCAGCCTAAGGCCAGTATGCCCTTGGTAGAGGCTTGTTTCAGGATGTTCAGTATATTGTCGATTTTCAAAAAATCCGGCCGGATGATGCTGACCGTGGTCAAAATCAGCAACAGAATGATATACAGCGCGTAATTCAGCAGAAATTCCCCGATGCGCTTAACATTCAGTTTCATGTCCGCGCCGCCCAATCTATCCGTGCTTTGCATAGTGCGATCCCCTTTGACTATACGTATTGTGCGGCCAGCCGCATAATCGTTTCCTGCTCGCCTTCGATGCCGCCAAAATCCTTCCCGCGCTCAAGGATACCGGCCATCCTGCCACCCGACATCACGAGGATTCTGTCACAAATACCAACCAATTCAGGCATTTCGCTTGATACCATCATCACAGCCTTACCTTGCTGCGCAAGTTCAAGGATCAGTTGATATATCTCGTACTTTGCGCCCACGTCGATACCTCGCGTAGGCTCGTCCATCAGCAGGATATCCGGCATGGTGAGCATCCACCGCCCGATAATGACCTTCTGCTGATTGCCACCCGACAGGCTCTTAATCAACGTGCGCTTCCCCGGCGTCTTTACCCGCATCAGGTTGATGACCCAGTCGGTATCCTCCTCGACTTTGCGGCCTTTTAAAAAAGGCATGCCGTACCGGCGAACATTCGCGATGATCGCGTTGAAGAGCACGCTGGCCTGCGGAAAGATACCGGTCGCACGACGCTCTTCTGTTAAATACGCAAATCCTTGCCGCGTGGCTGCACCAGGAGTCTTATTTTTAATGGGTTCACCGCGGAGCCTAAGCTCGCCGGTCGCAATGGTATTCACGCCGAACAGCGTAGATAGCAACTCGGTTCTCCGTGAGCCCACAAGCCCAGCCACGCCTAACACTTCGCCCGCTCTGAGCGCGAAGCTTACATTATGGCATGTAGGCTCATATCGGCCCGTAACATTTTTCGCTTCGAATAAAATATCTCCCGGCAGGTTCGTTTTATCCGGAAAGCGGTGTGACAAGTCACGGTTTACCATCAGCCGAATGATCTCATCGGTGGTCAGATCCCCCGCGTTACGCGTGGCCACCCATTGCCCGTCGCGCATGATCGTAACTTCGCTGGATATACGCAAGATCTCATCGATCCGGTGGGAAATATAGATGATGCCAACGCCCTGGTCGGTCAGCTTCTTCATAATGCGGAACAGGTGCTCCACTTCATTTTCGGTCAACGAGGAGGTTGGTTCATCCAGCACAAGGATTTTAGCATTATGGGAAACGGCCTTCGCAATCTCTACCATTTGGCGTCGGGAGACCGAAAGGTCGCCAACGATCTGCTTGGGGTTCACATCAATTCCCAACTCGACAAAAATTTTATGGGTATCCTCATACATTTTTCGTGCATCCACGAAGGGGCCGGACATTGGGAAACGGCCAAGCCACATATTCTCCATCACACTGCGGCGGAGCACCTGGTTCAGTTCCTGATGCACCATGGCAACGCCGTTGTCCAGCGCGTCCTTAGGACTCGAAAAATTAATCGGGCATCCATTTAATAGAATGGATCCCGCATCCTTTTTATATATCCCAAAAAGGCACTTCATGAGAGTGCTCTTTCCCGCACCGTTTTCACCCATCAGCGCATGAATCGTGCCAGCCTCAAGCCGCAGCTGCGCGCCGTCGAGCGCCATCACACCGGGAAAACGCTTGTCGATCCCTTCCATTGTTAACAGGGATGGATCTGTCCTATCAAGGCTTGCCTGATCCGGAAATATGGTTTGCATGCACTTCCCCCATCAGAGCGCAATGTACGGTGGGCGGCCGTATGGCCGCCCACCGTACAAGCTGGAAAAAGATTACTCGGTGATCTTCGCGTAAGGGATCCGGATGGAGTAGCCGTCCTCGGACAGCACGTAATCGGTTCCGTCCAGCCAGTCTTTTCCAAGTGCGCCGTTGATTGCCAGGCGGATATTCGCCTTGCCCATTGCGGCGCCGTCCTGCTGTACTGTTGCGGTCATTCCGCCGTCCTTGATTGACTCAAGCGCCGAGTCCACTGCGTCTACGCCAATAACGACAATTGAGGGGTCGCCATCAATGCCTGTATTGTAACCTACTTGCTGCAGCGCGGCCACAGCGCCCAAGCCCATCATGTCGTTGTTCACAAAAATGACCTCGATCTGGTCGCCGAAACTGGCCCATGTGGGAGTCATAGCGTCATATGCCCTCGCTTGATCCCAATCGCATACCAGCGTTTCCCCCAGTTGTTCCATCTTTAGGCCGTTTGCCTCGGCGGTCTCCACAGAGTACCTTGTCCGCGCGATGGCTTCCGGATTATTCGCTTCGCCCATGAACATGATGTACTGCAATACACCGTCGCCATTCTTGTCAATGGACGGGTCCTTCGCGTACAAATCGGCCAGGATCTCGCCCTGCATATCGCCAGCCTCGCGGGGAGTGGTGCCCACGAAGATGGAACCGGGGTCAATCACTACGCTTTGGATGGTCTCCGGCACAGGCTCTTTGTTGTAGAACAAGAACGGAATGCCCGCTTCGGTGAACATATCCACCAATTGCTGGCCGGAAGCCACTTCAGCAATGTTGATGATGATAAAATCCGGCTTCTCGCCTGCCAGCGCCGTCGCCTGTTCCACCTGCTTGGCCATGTCGTCCGCAGCGTCATACATCACGAAATTGATGGTCAGGCCCAGCTCATCGGCGTATTCCTTAACATATTTCTCCATAGCCGCGCGAACCGTAGAGCCATAGGTATCGTCATACTTCCAGATCAGGGCGCGGATATCCAGCTCTGTCTTTTCAGCTGACGCGGCCGCTACCATCGAGAATGCCATGGTAACCGCCATAAGAATCGCAACAAGTTTTTTCATGTCTGGGGTACCTCCTTATTTAGTAAATCTGGTATAGGAGTTAGAATATAGTGTTTTGGAGCACATGTCAACAATAATACAACTATTTAATTTTGAAATCCTACTTGGAATGCGGCTTTCATCAAAAAGTCTCTCCGCTGCGGCAGAACACCCCGCCTCCCGCTTTGCCACGCGAAGAGAATTTTGATATGAAAAAATTGAATTGTCTGATTCCTCTTTGATGGATTGTCATGTATAATGCAAACATATCGGGCTGGACCTTGTACCGCCCGAACAAGAAAAAGGAGTGGATTACCAAATGAAAAAATTCCTGGCTTTTGCCCTGGCTGCCATCATGGTGCTTGGCATGGTCGCCTTCGCTTCGGCGGAGGACAAACCCCTTAAAGTTGGAGTTTCTATTTACAAGTTTGACGATAACTTCATGACCCTCTATCGCCAAGAATTGCAGAAATACTTGGAAGAGGAATATGGCGCCGATGTGACGGTGGTAGACGGCAAGGGCGACCAGGCCGAGCAGACCAACCAGGTCAATACCTTTATCGCTGATGGCGTAGACGTGTTGATTATCAACCTGGTTCAGTCTTCAGCGGCATCCACAGTCATCAATCTGGCGAAAGACGCCGAAATTCCGCTGGTACTGATCAACCGCGAGCCTGTGCCTGAGGATTTGGCCCTGTGGGACCGGGTATGTTATGTGGGCGCCGACGCCCGTCAAAGCGGAACCTTCCAGGGCGAGATCATCGCCAACCTGCCGGATAATGGCGATGTCAACGGCAGCGGCGTAGTGGAGTATGTGATGATTATCGGCGATCCTGAGAACGTGGACGCCCAGTATCGCACCGAGTTCTCCATCAAAGCCCTCACAGATGCGGGTATTGAAGTGAAAGAACTGCTAGCTCAGCGCGGCGACTGGATGCAGGAAAAAGGCCAGGAAATAGCCGCTACCGCTCTGGCTCAGTTTGGCGATGAAATCGATGTCTTCTTCT
>WRHG01000052.1 GCA_009783365.1 Clostridia bacterium
ACAACGGGACGGGGGGCGGGAAAAAAGACAAAGACAGTGAACAGAAGTTTCAACATGCCCGGGGTCCGGGGTCGCAACCCCGGGCAGGGAGGGGGGCCGGGGTGGATCGTAAGGAGGGGCTGGGGGGGAACCTTGCCCGTTCCCCTTGGCCCCTCCTTACATCGCCCCCCATACTTTGGGATAAGGTCCCCACGGAGGAAACAAGGGGGGTCCGGGGCCGAAGCCGCTAACGGCCCGCAGGCGAGAACTTTACCAAGTATCGGGCGCGAGGGAGCGCGAAGCGCGACCAACCACAGAGCCTGCGAAGCAAGCGGACGGCGCAGCCCCGACGCATCCAAAAGCTGCGGCTTCAACTTTTTTTCCGGAACGATATTGACAAAGTGCAACGTTGCACGTACAATGGAAACAGAGAATTCGATGCGGGTTACGCCACGCGGCGGCGAAAGCGTACGTACAACCAAATAGTCAGCGGATTCTGGGAGGAGTACGATGCAATCAGTCTACACACACATTCCATATACGCTTCTTTGGGACAAGGCGCCGGTGGATATTTCCTTTCTGTTTGAACAGGAACGGCCGGCGGGCAAGCACGGCTTCATGACGGCCCGGGACGGCCGGTTTCTGTTTGAGGACGGCACGGAAATGCGGTTTTGGGGTACAAACTTCAACTCCGGCGCAAACTTCCCCGAACACAGCCACGCGGAGAAGGTGGCAAGGCGGCTGGCCGCAATGGGAATCAACATCGTACGCTTCCACCAGCTTGATTCGGAATGGTCCACGCCCAACCTGTTTCAGTTTACCAAGGGACCCCGGTGCGCCACCACCCGCCGGCTGGACCCCCGCAGCCTGGAACGGCTGGATTACCTGATTTACTGCCTCAAGGAAGAAGGCATCTACGTCTACC
Organism: Clostridia bacterium; assembly: GCA_009783365.1. Next base: position 905 of record WRHG01000052.1, read on the forward strand.
TTGACATGATGTGCTACCGGAAGTTCAAGTCCGGGGACGGGGTGGAGAACACGGTGCTGATGCCCGAAGCGGGCAGGCCGTACTCCAACTTCGCCCGCAGGCTGATCGAGCTTCAAAAAGAATTGAACGGGCAGCTTTGGGGGCATTATAACCCCTATACCAAGCTGGCCTACAAGGACGACCCGGTGATCGTGATGACCGAGATCACCAACGAAAACGACCTGTTTATGTCGTGGCACCTGGGTAAAATCACCCTTGAGCCCTACCGGACGGAGCTGGCCGAACTGTACGCCCGATGGGCCGAAAAAAACGGCGTGGCCTATGAAGGGGAGCCTCCCGGCGGGATCGATTTTGAAAACAACGGGGACGAAAACATGGCCCGCTTTAAAAGCGACGTCATGAAGGACTATTACCGGGAGATGATGGACGACTGCCGCAGGATCGGCGTTAAAATACCGATCACCGGCACAAACTGGAGCATCAACACCGCCATCCTGGAAGCCCAGATGGCGACCGACTATACGGACAGCCACGCCTACTGCTGGGACGGCGACCAGCGCAGGTTTACGGATATGTCCATGATCCGGCAGCGGGGAAACATGCTGTCCTCCCTGTCCATCAACCGGGTGGCCGACAAGCCCTTTTTCGTATCCGAGTGGGACGAGCCGTGGCCCAGCATGTACCGCGCCGACAGCCCCCTGCTGATGGCGGCCGCGGGCAGCTTCCAGGGCTGGTACGGCTTCACCATCCACACCTACCGCTACGGCACCAACGAGCAGGAGAGCGTCACCTCCAAAATCGGCCGGGATATCGTGATCGGCAACTCCTACTACCGGGGCATCTTCGATACCTACAACGATCCGGCCAAGTTCGGCCTGTTCTATCACGCGGCCCTGATCACCCGCCGGGGCGACGTCCGCCGGGCGGAAAAGACCGTAGCCATCGCCCACGAAAACATCGCGGGGCCCAGCGTCCTGGACGGGCCGGAGCATTTTAAAGCCTACGAGATGACGCCTGAAAAGCACAGGGTGGTAACCGAGCTGCCGGGAAGGGAACACGGGAGCGCAGCGGACATCCGCCTTGGCCAAAGAGACGAAACCGAGTGGGGCGCAGCCTGCGAGGTGCTGAGCGATACGGGGGAGATGTACCGGAACCTGGAAAAGGGATACGGATACATCGACAGCCCCATGACAAAGGCCGTGTACGGCTTCCACGCCAAGGGCTGCACCTACGCGCTGAACGGCATGGACATCAGCGTTGACAACGACTTCGCCACCCTGGCCGTCAGCAGCATCTCCGACAAGCCCATCGCAAGCTCGGACAACCTGCTGCTCACGGCGGTGGGCCGCGCCGACAACAAGGACGCGGTGTACCAGGAGGGCCATACAAGGCAGGCGGATTGCGGGACCGGCCCCATCATGGCGGAGGTGATCCGGGCTAAGATCAGCATGGAAACCTGCCATGCCAACCTGCGGATCTGGTCGGTGGACAACGAGGGCTTCTATACCGGGGCGGTCCCATTTCACTATGAGGACGGCCGCATCATCTTTGAAATCGGCGGGGAATACGCTTCCATCTACTATCTCATTCAGGCGCAGTAACGGGCCGGGCCGGCAAGGAGCGCTTACGGGAAAGGAGACATCCCTATGGCGGCGTTGAAACTGGGCTGGGGCAAGGCCGATATCACGCCCATCGGCGACATCTGCAAAAAGGTCTCCCTGGTGGGCCAGTTTAACGAGCGCATCACGGATACGGTGCGGGATCCCATCTCCGCCACGGCCCTGGCCATCGAGGCTTCCGGCGGCTGCAAGGCGATACTCGTCTCGATGGACCTCGGCTTTATCACCGACGGCTTGCTCGCCGCCGCCCGGGAAGCGCTGGCAAAGCTGCTTCCGGACTTTCCGGTACGATCGTTGATACTGGCGGCCACCCACATCCATACGGGCCCCCACCTGGGCCGGGACACCATGTCCGCCCTCTGGGGCCCCCGGTTTGAAAGCTTTTCCTCGGACCCGGAAGTTTTATCGCCGGAGGCGTTTACTGATTTTGCCGCGGGCCGGGCGGCTCAAGCCGCCGCCGCCGCATGGACCCGGCGGAAGCCGGGCGGCGTCGCCGCCGCTTTTGGCAGGGTGGCGGTGCCCCAATGCCGGCGGGGATGCTACAAGGACGGCAGAGCCGTGATGTACGGCGACACCGACAGGCCGGATTTCCTGCGGATCGAGGGCGGCGCCGACACCGGGGTGGAATATATCGCGGTTTTCGACCGGGCCGGAAAAATGACCGGAGCGGTTGTAAACCTGGCCTGCCCCGCCCAGGTCATCGAACACAAGGAGTACATATCCGCCGACCTGTGGGGCGAGGTGCGCCGCCAGTGGCCGGAGTGCGAATACATCCTTCCCCTTTGCGGCGCGGCGGGGGACGTCACCATGCGCGACCTGGTACGGCGGGACCGGGGCGAGGCGGACATGCGCGAGCCGGAGGGCATGGAACTGCAGGCCGGGCGGATCGTGCGGGAAAGCGCGTACACCCTGTCCCGGATCCAACGGACGGATATCCTGTACGACGCGCCGGCGGGGCATGCCGTACGGCGCATATCCCTGCCCCTCATGCGGGTAAGCGAGGAAGAATATCAAAAGGCGAAGGTCTTATACGACGCCTACGAGCGCGACTATGAACTAAACGACTTTTCAGCCGGCTATGAGGACGGGGTGCCGCTGCGCATGAGAGACAGGGTGGCCTACTCCGTGGCGGCCGGCGTGGTGGCCCGGCGCCGGCTGCAAGCCGGAATCAGTGTCATCGACCTGGAGGCTCACGCCCTCCGGCTAGCCGATACGGCGCTGGTTACCAACCCCTTCGAGCTGTATCAGGATTACGGGATGCAAATAAAAGCCCGGAGCCCGGCCCGCCAAACCCTGATCGCGCAGCTTTGCTGCGGCCAGCTGGGCTACCTGCCCACCGCCCTGGGGATCTCCGGCGGCAGTTACAGCGCGGGGGTGTCCAACGGTTACTTCGGGCCGGAAGGGGGCCAAATGTACGTGGAAAAGGCCCTGGACATGATCGGCGATCTCTTTGAAAGCAGGTGACCTTTTGATTCGCAGATCCTATTGGAAGATCCTGGGGAAGGATATACGGCGGGACTGGGAGCTGTACCTCCTGATCCTGCCGGTGCTGGCTAACTATATCATCTTCCACTATCTTCCCATATACGGGCTGCAGATCGCGTTTAGGCGATACAACATCGGCCTGGGCATCGCAGGGAGCCCCTGGACCGGGTTCACCAACTTTTCGAACTTTTTTTCCTCCTACTACTTCCTGCAGATGACGTGGAATACGCTGATCATCAGCCTGATGCTGATCGTGTATGGGTTTCCCCTTCCCATCCTGTTCGCGCTCCTTCTGAACGAGGTGCGCCGGACGGGGCTGCGCAAGGGCGCGCAAACCATCTCCTACCTGCCATACTTCATATCGGCGGTGGTGCTGGTGGGCATGCTGAAGCAGATGCTCCAGACGGATGGAGGCATCGTCAACACCATCATCACCTTTTTCGGAGGGGAGTCCATCTACTTTCTCGGCAAGCCGGGCTATTTCCGCTCCATCTACGTGCTGATGGAGCTATGGCGGGGCACCGGGTTCAGCGCCATCATCTACATCGCCGCCATCACCTCCGTGGACCAGGAGCTGTACGAGGCGGCGGCCATGGACGGGGCGGGAAGGCTGCGCCGCGTCTGGCACGTGACCCTGCCCTGCATCATCCCCACCATTGTCATCATGTTGATACTGCGCATGGGCAGCATATTAAACGTGGGGTGGCAGGAGATCCTGCTGCTGCAAAACCCGCTGAACGCCGACGTGTCGGAGGTAATTTCCACCTTCGTGTATAAGCGCGCCTTCGAGAAGAACGATTTCAGCTACGCCACGGCGGTGGGGCTCATCAATTCCCTGGTGGGCCTGATCTTCGTGCTGGCTACCAACGCAATCGCCAAACGGGCCGGAGACACCTCCCTTTTCTAAACGGAGGCTCCCATGGGAGAGGAGTGATCGGCATGTCCAGCGTATCGGGGATGCGCCAGGGGAAATCGGACCGGGTGGTGGGCGTCGTCAGCACCGTGCTGATCATCGCCCTGTCCCTCGTGTTCCTGTACCCCGTGGTCTATATCGTCTCCCTGTCCTTCAGCGACAGCCAGTTCGTGGACAGGCGCATGGTATGGCTGCTGCCCATGGGCTTTAACGTGAATGCGTACAGGCTGGCTTTCCGGCACGAATACCTGCTGGGGTCCTACTGGAACAGCGTGGTCTACTCCGTCCTGGGCACGGTATACTCCCTGGCCCTTACCATTTTCGGCGCCTACGCCCTGTCCCACAAACGGCTTCGCGGCCGCGGCGTCATCACGATGATCATATTCATCACCATGCTGTTCAGCGGCGGCCTTATCCCCACCTTCCTGCTGGTGCGGGATCTGGGCATGCTCAACAGCCTGTGGGCCATGATCCTGCCCTGCGCCGTCTCCCAGTGGAGCCTCATCGTCATGCGCACGGCCTTCCAGCAGAACCCGGAAAGCATTGAGGAATCCGCCCGGATTGACGGAGCCAGCCACTTCCAGGTGATGCTGCGGATCGTGGTGCCCATGTCCACGCCGGTAATCGCCACAATGGGCCTCCTCTACTTTGTGGGCAAGTGGAACGACTATTTTCAGGCCATGGTATACCTCTCCACCCGAACGATGTTCCCCCTGCAGCTCATAGCCCGGGAGCTGCTGGTGGTCTTCGGCGACAACGCTTTTAAACGCGCCATGGGCAACGTGGCGGAGGCGTCGAGGCTGAGCTACTCCCCCGTTACCTTCCGCAGCGCGATCATCGTGCTGACCCTGGCCCCCCTGATGGCGATCTATCCCTTCCTGCAGCGGTACTTTGTCAAGGGCATGACCGTGGGCGCGGTGAAGGGGTAACCCTCCGCATAGGGGCGGACATCCATACGGTTCAACATACGTTGAAAATAAACAAGGGAGGAAAGATCATGAAAAAAGCACTGGCACTTCTTCTTGGGACGGTATTGCTGATCGCGCTGTCCGCCGGCTTCGTCACCGGCTCCGGCGAGCAGCCGGAACTGGGCACCGACCGCCTGGAACTGACCTGGATGGTGCACGACTTCGTGAACGCGCCCACCAAGGACGACTCCATCGCCAACAAGTTCTTTGAGGACCGCTTCAACATCGCCATCCATTTTGAGACGGTTAACTTTGAGGACTACAACACGAAACTGGGCCTCGTCCTGGCTACCGACGACAGGCCGGACCTGGTGTGGGCCATGCCCTGGGAGGGGGGCCTCTCCATGTACTACGACACGGGGCTGGTGGCGGAGCTGACGCCCTACCTGGACACCTACGCCCCCGATTTCATGGCCATTATGAACGGCGATCCCTCCCTGGCCAAAAACGTCAAGGACGACCAGGGGCGCTACTTCTTCTTCCCGCAGCTCCTGTACGGCTACGACCGGGAGGGCGTGGCCATGCGGATGGACTGGCTGGAGGAACTGGGCCTGCCCGTACCCACTACCACCGATGAGTTTTTCGACGCGGTGCTGGCCATGAAGACCCTGGACCCCAAGGTCATCCCCATCACCTCCGGGCAGTATATGCCCGCGGAACTGGGCCTGCCGCGCCCCTTCTACCGCGCTTTCGGCACCTGGGAAACCTGGTTCCCCTTCTCGGAGAGCGAATACCTCTTCGGGCCCTATGAGCGCAGCGAGGAGATGCGGGCTTGCCTCAAGTGGCTGAACGCCCTGTACGAGGCCGGCGCCATCGACCAGGATTACCTGACCGTGGACCAGGACGCCTCCGTGGCCAAGATGATGAACGACGAGGTGGGCGCCATCTACGGCTGGATGGGCGGCGACCATATGTGGCCCAAAAATGCGGACGGCACCTATGACGAGTACTACAACTGGGATGTCATACTGCCCCTAAAGGGACCGGGCGGGCTTCAGATCGGCGACGCCGCCGACCTGGTGGGCCATCCCACCTACATAACCTCTTCATGCCCCGAGATTGAGCGGGTTATCAGCTTCTTCAACTGGTGCTATTCCGAAGAGGGCATCGACTTCCTGAACTACGGCATCGAGGGCGTGACCTATACCTTTAACGAGGACGGCACGAGGGAGTATATGAAGGAGTTCCAGGAGCACGAATACGGCCTCGGAAACGGCCTTCGCGCCGCGGGATTCCTGGGAGTCACAAGGCCCTACGTGAACAGGCCGGACAACGCTTTTGCCGCGTCCCCCTCCACGGTGCGCTACATCGAGGCCAGCAAGCCCTTTGAGCGCCTGTCCTTCCCCAACCTGACCCCCACCCCCGAAGAGGTGGACATCGACGTGCAGCTGGGCGCCGACATCCTGAAGTACTGCGAAGACACGCTGCCCCTCTTTGTGGTGGGCCAGCTGAACACCGACGGCGATTTCGACGCATTCCTGACCCGCCTGGAAGCGATGCGGGTGGAGGAGTACATCGCCAACAAACGGGCCCAGTACGAGCGCTGGCAGGCAAGGTAGGCGTTACGCCATCACGGGGTACGACGCAAGGATAGACCGGGAGGAACCGGGGTTATACCCCCGTTCCCCCCTTCCGATCCCCCAAGCCCCCCCTTCCCGGCTTACGCGGCCGGGAAGAGGGGGCCCTTCCGCCGCAGGCAAAAAGCGAAACGCAGGTGAGCGTTTTATCAAAACCGGACGCGAGAGAGCGCGATTCCCCTTACAGAGCAAAGCGACGTCGGGAGGTTCTGAAACACATGAACGGACAGGAGCGCATGGAAGCCATCCACAAAAAACAGCCCCATGACCGCGCGCCGATCTGCACGCTGGTGGACGATATATCGCGCATGGGCATGAGCCGGCGGTTTCGCGAGATGACGCCCATCGAATTCTACAAGTATCTGGGGTACGACATTTACCAGTTTGGCAATTACGGCCTCCCGGAAGCGGAGCAGGTGAAGTATCCTTACAACATGGTGAAAAAGAACGTGATTGAGACATTCACCGACCTGGGAGACGGCTATACGGAAGCGGTGACGGAGACGGAGCGCGGAATCCTGACGGGCAAGACGTACCGGGGCCATCCCGTGAAATATCCGGTGGAGAACCTGAATGACGTGAAAATACTCACGGAGATCTGGCGGAATACGGAATACGCGGCCGATCTGGAGGGCTGCGGGGAAAGCTACGAACGCATGGCCAAGCTGATGGAAGGATACGGCGTCTATGTGCCGGTGGTCTATCCGTCGGCCCTGCAAAAGCTTCTGGAGGAGGACATCGGCGCCGAAAACTTCTACTACATGCTCCAGGATTATCCCCGGGAGATCCACGAGCTCATTGAAATCATGCACGACCGCCGCTGCCAGGAGTACCGGCTTGTGGCGAAGCATATGCCCTACGACGCGTGCATCACCTGCGAAAACACCAGCACCACCTACATCAGTCCGGCCCTCTACCGGCAGATCTCCCAGCGGCATATGAAAGATTTTGTGGATATCATGCACGCCGAGGGCAAAATGGGCATCCTGCACATGTGCGGCTATATCAACGACCTGCTGTACGACTTCATCCCCACCGGGCTGGACGGCATACACGGCCTGACGGAACCGCCGGTGGGCAACACCCTCGTCGCCGACGCGCTGGACATCCTGGAGGAGGACATGCTGATCGTCACGGGCCTGGACAGCACCAAGGTGCTCTGCCCCGATTATTCCCCGGACAGGCTGATCGCCCATATGGAAGAATTTATCACGGACCGGCTGAAAAAGGCCAACATCGTATTCGGCATCGCGGCCGACGGGCTGACCACGCCCCTGGACCGCTTTATTACGGTAGGCGAATGGTTTGCCACCCGCGGGTATCCGGGCGGGGGAGGTTCTCCCGCCGCTTGACGCCGGGGACAAAATATCAACAGGAAAAGGGATCACTGATGAAACGATCGGAAATTAACCAAATCATGCGGGACGCCCTGGAATTTGCCGAATCCAACGGGTTCCGGCTTCCGCCCTTCGTACGCTGGACTCCCGGCGACTGGCTGTCCAAGGGGCATGAGTACGACGAGATCCGTGATTGCATGCTTGGGTGGGACATCACCGACTTCGGCAGCGGCGCGTACTTCAAGACGGGCCTGCTCATGATCACTCTACGCAACGGCAGCTACCGGCTTGCGCAGTATGCCAAGCCCTACGCGGAAAAGCTGCTGATCAGCGGCGAGGGGCAGGTTACGCCGTGCCACTTCCACTGGAACAAGGTGGAGGACATCATCGTGCGGGGAGGCGGAAACTTGCTGGTACAGGTGTACAACGCCACCGACGACGACCGCCTGGCGGACACCCCGGTGGAAGTCTTCGTGGACGGGCTGCGGAAAACCGTGGAACCGGGGGCGGTCGTCCGCCTGACCCCCGGAGAGAGCATCACCCTTCCCAGCCGCCAGTATCACAGCTTCCGTGGGGAGGAAGGGTTTGGCAAAGTTCTTGTGGGCGAGGTGTCCAGGGTGAACGACGACCGGTCGGACAACCGCTTTCTCGAACCCGCCGGGCGCTTCCCGCAGATCCAAGAAGATGAGAAACCCCTCCATCTGCTGTATACGGAATATCCGTCGGCGCCCTGACGCTTCGCTCCCGCGGGCGGGTCCCTTTTCAGATCCTTCCCTTTGCTCAGGATGACAGCTACAACCCCTGCCGGTCATTCTAACAACCCCCGCCGGTCATTCTGAGCGCAGCGAAGAATCCTAGCGGCGCGAAACGACGACAGGAGATATCCCCATTGCTAAAAAACTTTTACAGCGATACCTTTGACATCATCATACAAGCGGGGCAATCCAACGCCCAGGGCTGCGGTTTCGGGCCCGTTAACGATCCGTTTGTTCCGGCGGAAACCATTTGGGCCATGGCTCCGGATCTCACGGTGGCGCAGGCCCGCGAAAGCGCCAGCGGAAACCGGGTGATCGGCAATTTCGCGCTGAACTTCGCGAATCTCTATGTGAAAAACGGCTTTCTGGCGCCCGGCCGCAAGGTTTTGATCCTCTTGTCCGCCCTGGGCGGAACCGGTTTTTCGGACGGGCGGTGGAAAGCCGGGGATGATCTGCATGAGCGGCTTCTTCAAATGACCGGCGCGGCCATGGCGCTGAATCCCGCCAATCGGGCCGCGGCGTTCCTGTGGCATCAGGGGGAGACCGACGCCATTCTGGGCGCGTCCCGCAGCTACTATGAACGGCATTTCGCCGCGCTGATCAAGGCCGTCCGAAGCGCCTGCCGCGACGACCGGCTGCCTTTTATCGCGGGGGATTTTGTATGGGATTGGAAAAAGCGCAATATGGACCTCTGCGAGCCTGTGATAAGCGCTCTCCGGAGCCGCTGCAGCGCGGACGGCCGGGGCCGGTTTGTGGAAACGAACGGGCTGAAATCCAACGCAGAGGAAAACCGGGGCTGGGAGGCCGTGGATCCCGAAGAAGCGATCCATTTTTCCCGCCGGTCCCTCTATCTTCTCGGAGAGCGGTATTTTAAAGCGTATAAAGCCGCCGCTTCACGCTCCTGACGCGGCCTCCCGGCAGCCTGCGAACGCGCGGGGCCGCATGGCCGCGCGCAATGGCTTTACAGGGGACGCCGCTTTAGGCGTCCCGTGCGGCGACGGCGCAAGGGGGCCGAGGGGGAGCGCCGGGGTTTCCCCCGGGGGAGCGAAACGGCAAAAGGAGGCGTTCTGCATGCTGAAAGCGGGTTTTGGAGAAGTGGACATCACGCCCTGGCGGGGCGTTCAGCTGGGCGGCGACATCGGGCGGCACAGGCCGGCCCGGTGGGTCCGCGACAGGATTTACGCCCGCGCGGCGGCCCTGGAAGGGGACGGCGTACGGATCCTGATCATATCCCTGGGGCCCAACGCCCTTGAAAAGGCCGAG
>WRHG01000053.1 GCA_009783365.1 Clostridia bacterium
CAGCGCAGGGCGTACAGCACCGTGAGCAAGAGGAAGAAGAAGGAGGCGATATCGTTGTTCAGGGTGCCTCCAAAGATAAAAAACATGGGCTGGAATGCGGCGAACAGGACGCCCGTGCGAACCCCGCGCATGGAACAGCCCAGTTCCTCTAGGATGCGCCATACAAGCCATAAACTGAGGGATGCGAAGAGCATCGTAATGATTTGCAGATTAGAAAGAGCGGCTTCCAGCGGAAGCCCGGCCAACAGGTTAAGCCTTAAAAACCCGGCTTGGATAAGGTGATATAAAGGAGGATGATAAAAATCTTCATATGCTTTCACCAGAGGGCTTTCCATAGGCAGACGGCCGAACTTGACAAGGTAGTTGATGAAGCCAAGGTGCCCGCCGTAGATCCGGGTGTCCTCCAGAGAGCCGAAACTTCCTAAGTCGTGCCAGGAAAAATCATAGGACATATGGATGACAAAGGCAAGCTGCGCGAGGAAGCCGGCAGCCAGAATCAGCGGGACAGCATATTCTTTTAAGGATATTTTGCGAAGACGTAAGAAAAGCAGCAACAGAGCATAAGCCCCGAAAAGCCCCAGGCAAACACTGTTTTTAAGGCTGCCGGGCCGGTCCAAAAGCAGGGTCAGCAGCAGCCAGCTCAACAGTGCGCTCAGAATCAGCAAAAGCGGCCAGCGCCGTATGAAAAAAGGCCGGGAGGGATGGAGCCTCATGAGGGCTTGTCCTTTCAGGAGAATGTTTTGCTATCGGAAGGCGGTTTTGGCAGGAGGTCGTTCGCGCAAACTTCAGGGTTATGATATCTTCGCCGTGTTTTCGTCCGACTTCCGTATTGAATCGCCTGAACCGGGCACCAGCTGATGCAAGCGGCGCAGTGCTCGCAATGATGCGCCCAACTGGGTTTACCGTCGAGGGTCCGTATGTTTCCAACCGGACAAATTTGAGCGCACAGGCCGCACGCGGTACAGGAATCCTCCGTGGAAAACTTAGCGTCAAGGGAAGGAATGTTTTTGTACAGTTTTTTAGCCGTAAACTTAAACGCTCTGACTGACCGGGTACCGGCGGCTATCTCCGCGCAGGCGCGCCGGAGGCGCTCATCCGCCTTATGTAACTTGGCAGCGCATTTGTTCGGGTCGGCGGGATTATATGCCAAGACATAATTGGCCGGCATAAGGATACCCCTGCCGTAATCCAGTTGGAGATTTTTGCCGCGGAACGCCGACCGCAGCGCGGCTATCGAACCTTGCCCCACCCCGCCCATGGTAACAATGGCAAACAGATAGGTTTCCGGCTTCACTTTCAACGTCTCCACAAACGAGCGAACAATCCGGGGAAGGTTGCCGTAATAGGACGGAAACACAAACCCAACCTTCTCCCCGCTGCCGCCCACCGCCTCGCCGGGGCTTCCGGCCGCCATGGAAACAAGCGGAATATCGCCCAATTCAGCTGCGGCGCGCTTGGCGGCAAAGAATGAATTACCCGTGCCTGAAAACCAAAATATAACGGACATCTTACGCTCCTCCCCCAGAGGCCGAGCCCCCGGATATGAGTCCTGTAAAGGGCCTCCGGCTCCTCACGCTGCTCCGTTGCACCCCAAAACATTTACAATCTTGTGGCGCACCATGTCCCGCAGGGAGTCCCGGGCGCCGCTTAAGTATTGACGGGGATCGAAGTGATCGGGGTGTTCAGCCAAGTGCTTGCGGATGAGGGCGGTGAAGGCCAGGCGCAAGTCGCTGTCAATATTAATTTTGCATACGGCAGATTTTGCGGCCTGACGCAGCATGCTCTCAGGCACGCCCTTGGCGCCGGGCATGCTGCCGCCATAACGGTTGATGATGTCCACATACTCCGGGATGACGCTGCTGGCTCCGTGGAGCACAATGGGAAAACCGGGCAGGCGCTTGCTCACTTCCTCCAGGATGTCAAAGCGCAGGTGCGGCTCACCGGTAAATTTAAAAGCCCCGTGGCTGGTGCCGATGGCAATGGCCAGGCTGTCGCAGCCGGTACGGGCGGCGAACTCCTCCACTTCCTCAGGGCGGGTATAGCTGGAGTCCTCGGCAGACACTTTCACGTCATCCTCCACGCCCGCCAGACGGCCCAGCTCGGCTTCCACGGTGACGCCCCTGTCGTGGGCGTAAGCCACAACCTGCTTGGTCAGGGCAATGTTTTCTTCAAAGGAATGGTGGCTGCCGTCGATCATCACGCTGGTAAAGCCGCCGTCAATACAGCTTTTACAGGTTTCAAAATCCGGGCCATGGTCCAGATGGACCGCGATGGGCAAATCCGTGTCCGCGAGGGCTGCCTCGATCATCTTCATCAGGTACACATGCTTGGCATACTTGCGGGCTCCGGCGCTGACCTGTAAAACCAAGGGCGCGTTTTCCTGCTTGGCCCCCTCCGTAATGCCTTGGATGATCTCCATGTTGTTGACGTTAAAAGCGCCGATCGCATAACCTTCCGCGTACGCTTTTTGAAACATTTCCGTGGTATTGACCAATGGCATAAAATCGTCCTCCTTTTGCGCTATCAAAAGCATTATATCAAAAAGCAGACCGTTTGAACAGTGGAATGAAGCGCCGCTTCAACCCATACCCGTCCTTCCGAGCCGTCATCTTCCTCCGTTTGACATTCTTGCCAACCGATGCTATGATCAACCCATGATTCGGGGCGCGCCCCATTGTAAGGAATGAAAGATTCATGAAAAGAGTGCCTGCTTCTATCACATTAATGCTGGTCTCGTTGGTTGCGGCGGTACTGCTGGCGCTGACGAACAGCGTAACCCGGGACCCCATCCGGCTGGCAGCCCTATCGGAAGCGAACAGTGCCCGCAAGACCGTGCTGCCTCTCGCCGAAGAATACGAACCGGTTGAAACACCCACAGAGGTGGATTCCCTCTATGAAGGCAGGGTGGGAGACCAAGTGGTGGGTCATACCGCCACCGTTACCGTCCAGGGATTCGCAGGTCCTGTTGAAGTGACCGTTGGCATGGATATGTCCGGCGTATTAACGGGCTTAAGCGTGGGCGGAAGCGCTTTTGCGGAAACCGCCGGGCTGGGTGACCTAGCCAAGAGCCCTTCCTTTACGGATCAGTTTGTGGGCAAAGCCGTGCCTGTAACGCTTGGGGATGGCATTGACGCCATCAGCGGCGCCACCATTACCAGCCGTGCCGTGGTGGGCGGCGTAAACATGGCTGCGCAGGCAATAAGGCCAGCTGTGGAAATGACGGCCGGCACAGAGGCAGACACGGTGAGCGCAGCTTCCGCTACCGTAAACGCGGAGCAAGCCGGCCGGGAAGAAACAGCCGGCGATGTCCTTGAATAGGTAACGCCGCGCAATAACCATCAGGGCTGCCACAGGCTGTTCATATCCAGACGCATCAGAAGTGAGCCGTCCAGGCCGTCCCGCTCTCCCTCGGCCATGACCCATACCTGGTCATTCCACTCCACAAATTCTATGGAAAAGAAATCCATATTGTCCAGGGGGTATTCTCTGCGCCCCATTTCCCGGCCTGTTTTGTTCAGCAGTAAAAAGTTAAGTTTCTTTCCGCGGTCCGCCGTATATAACAAGCAGTATCCCTGGGGAATCTCCACCACATCCTCGAAGCGATAGCCGTTTCCCTCCAGGTTAAATTCCATTTCCCAGCGAATCTGGCCCTCTTTGCTGATGCTTGCCGCATATCCCTTACTATCCGAATAATTCTGCGCATCCATGGTGCCTCCCACGGCTACCACCGTTCCATCCAAGGCTTCGATGCCGGCCCGGAAAAGGCCCGTCCTTCCATCCCTGTCCTGCATGCTGACCCGCCAGATGAGTTTTCCGCCATAGCTTACCTTGGCTACGGAGGGCACGTCGCCCCGCTCCGCGTCCCTGCCAAAAAGCAGCAAACCCTCCCCTGCCGCGACAAGGTGAAAAAGCTGAATCGTTTGCGCTGCTGATATGCTCCACAACACCTCACCCAGGGGCGTTTCGAAAAAATACTCTCGCTCGCCGGTGATCGGATTGGGCCCGGCATTCCAATAACGCCCTTTCACCACTTTTACATCCGGCCAATCCGTAGGCTGTTGCTGCCGGCCCGTTTCCTTCCCGTCGGGGGACAGGGTGGTTTTCCATACCTCTTCCATCTCCTGGTACACCGAATGATGGGCCCATCCCGCCAGATTTCCGTCCTCCAGCTCGATAAAGCGGCAGTAAACCGTAGCTCCCGGCAGGGATCCGAAGTGCCGATCCCAGGCGATGGTTCCGTCCGGCGCAAGGCTCACCACCCGGGCCAAATAATCCCTCTCGTCCAGCAGATCGCCCTCCGGCCCTTTTCGAGTGGAACACGGCAGCAGCAGATTGCCGTTTCGCAGCACCAGCGGGTCAAAACAGGCTCCTTCCAGATATATCTCCTGCCGAACCACAGCCTCGCCCAAGGCCGGTATGACTGTCGTCAGCACCAGAAGCAGCGCCAGCGCGCCCAGCGTATTCCGCCATTTCCCCATGTTTTTGCCCCCTCCCAACCCTTTGCTTTATGGATTGTTATACCCGAGGCCATGCAGAGCCTCACTTATGGTATCGCTCCCCGGCGTTGATTTTTGCCGCCCGAAAAAGCTGCTCCAGCAGCATCACCCGGGCCAGGGTATGCGGAAAGGTAAGGCGGCCCATGCTCAGCCGCTCGTCCGCCCGGTTCAAAACATCTTCATGCAGCCCCAGCGAGCCGCCGATTACAAAGGTAACGTCACTCTTCCCCCGGGTAAAGAGGCCTTGAAGCTTATCCGCAAATTCGGGGCTTGTCCATTGGGCGCCTTCCGCGCACAGGGCGATCACATAAACGCCCTGTGCGATATAGGATAAAATCCGATCCCCCTCCCTGCGCAAAACCCGTTCCTGTAATACTGCCAAGGGTTTCGCGGGCTCGCTCTCATCCGGAACCTCAGCCAGTGTCACGGGCATCAAGCGTCTGAGCCGCTTTACATACTCCGCTGCAGCATCCGCATAATAGCGCTCCCGCAGCTTTCCAACACATAAAAGGGTTACGCCCATAAACCCCGGGGCAATGGCCCCGGACCCACCTCCCATTCCGCTTGAGGATGCCGCCAAAACGATAGGCAGATGCAGCAATACATCCGCTCGAAGAGGTACGCGGAGCGGTTCTCCCGTCAAGCCAGCCTGTAGAGAAAGCTTGCCCGGTGGCGGGCGGCTACATGGAGCGTAATGTCCCGGCCTACCACAGCCCCCTCCGCGCTAAGCGCCCTATGGGTGGTGCGGTATGCCATGTCCGGCGTGTTGTTTTCTTTACTTAAATGGCCCAGCAGCAAGTGTTTGGCTCCGGCGTTTAGCAACCGCGCCGCCGCGTCCGCCCCAGCCTCGTTGCTTAAGTGCCCTTTTTTTCCAAGAATCCGCGATTTCAGCGGTTGCGGGTAATGGGGATTCCGTTGAAGCAGATCCGGATCATGGTTGCTCTCCAGCAGCACCACATCAGCGCCGCATACGGCGTCGCTGACGGTTTGGGAGAAATACCCAAGGTCCGTTGCTACGGCAATGCTATGCCTCCGCATGTAAAACCGATAGCCTACCGGGTCGTTGGCATCGTGGGGAATGGAGAAAGCCGCCACCTCAAATCCTCCCAAAAAAAAGCTTTCCCTCGCGGTTATTATCACACGGCCTCGGGTGGGAATATCGCCCACCGTCCGTTCCAAGCCGCTCCAGGTACCCTCTGTGGCGTAGATGGGAATGCCCAGCTGGCGACTGACTACGCCAGCCCCCCGTACATGGTCGCTATGCTCGTGGGTAATCAGCAGCGCTTTAACGGAACTTGGGTCAAGCTGTGCTTCCCGCATGGCCTCCAGCACCTGCTTGCAGCTCATACCACAGTCCACCAATACCCCGCCCTCGTCCCCGGAAAGATAAACCGCATTTCCGCTGCTGCCGCTAAACAGCGTACAAAAGGTCAGAGACATAGATGGCTCCTCTACTCGGTTCAGCTACACAAACCCTACATGTTGGGTTTGCATTGTTGTCATTCTACCATAAAAAGGGGAGAAAGAAAAGCAAGGCATTTTCAGCTTGACCGGAGGCTCTTCATGAGGTAAACTGCATAGGACAAGTGAACACCTTATAAAGAGTGGTTGAGGGACGGGCCCGATGAAACCCGCCAACCTGCGGCATCGCGAGGTGGCAAATCCCGCAGCGCGCATGTGCTGGCAGATAAGGTCCTTATAGCAAACCCTTACTCGCCCGTGATGCCACGGGCGTTTTTATGGATCGGGACCCTTCTCAAAAACGCCCGCCGCTGCCAAAACACCCCAATCTACGAATGCTTGTCAAAGCAAAGGAGGAGCGCAAGATGAGATCGGTTTTTACATCGGAATCCGTAACGGAAGGGCATCCGGATAAACTTTGCGACCAAGTTAGCGATGCGGTGCTTGACGCGATTCTGGCGGAGGATCCCACCGCCCGCGTAGCTTGTGAAACCTGTGTCACCACAGGACTTGTACAGGTGATGGGCGAAATTACCACCACAGCCTATGTGGCCATCGATGAAATCGCCCGGCAAGTGATCCGCGACATCGGATACACCAGCAGCCAGCTTTGCTTTGACGCCAACAGCTGCGCCGTTTTGGTCGCCGTGCATTCCCAGAGTCCGGACATCGCCATGGGGGTGGACCGGGCGCTGGAACACCGGCAGGGGCTGCCAATGGATAATGAAAACGGCGAAGCCTCCGAAGGGGGATGCGGGGGCGCGGGGGACCAGGGCATGATGTTTGGCTATGCCTGCAATGAAACGCCGGAGTTGATGCCTCTGCCCATTACACTGGCTCACCGGCTTACACGCCGTTTAGCCGGAGCCCGTAAAACCAGGGAAATCCCTTGGCTGCGGCCCGACGGTAAAAGCCAGGTCACCGTGGCGTATGAGGATGGAAAGCCCACCTATATAGACACCGTTGTAATCTCCGCCCAACACGATGAAAACGTGACTCCTGAAGAGATTGAACGGGCGATTCTCCGGCAGGTGATCCGGAAAGTGATACCGGAAAGCCTGTGGAACGAGCATACAAAAGTATATGTGAACCCCACCGGCCGTTTCGTACTGGGGGGACCCGCCGGAGATACGGGCCTGACCGGCCGGAAGATCGTCGTAGATACCTATGGCGGCTATGCCCGTCATGGAGGCGGAGCCTTCAGCGGGAAAGATCCCACCAAGGTAGACCGCTCCGCCAGCTATGCGGCCCGTTACGTAGCCAAAAACATCGTGGCTGCAGGCCTAGCCGAACGGTGCGAGGTGGCTCTCGCTTATGCCATTGGCGTAGCCCAGCCGGTAAGTCTTCAGGTGGATACCTTCGGCACGGGCAGGCTGTCTGATGGCCGGCTGGGCGCTCAGGTGAAAAAGCATTTCGACCTGAGTCCGGACGGCATCATCCATATGTTGGATCTACGCCGGCCCATCTACAAAAAAACCGCCGCCTACGGCCATTTTGGCCGGGAGGAGGCGGATTTTCCCTGGGAGAGAACAGACCGGGCAGAAACGCTAATAAAGCTGCTCCGCTGACGGCCGGGGCAATGCCCTCGGCACTAAAGCGATATACCGCTCAGCATGGTCCCGCCCACCAGGGATGAGAAAATCATCGTAAAAAGGATGGACAGACAAATACAAAGAATTCTGGGAAGAATCAGGGCGTTTTCAGGTTTGCCCACCACCCGGCTCATCAGGCTGCCCATAAATACAAAGCTAACCACCATGCCAAGCATGGATAGGAACGGAAGAAGCACCGGATGAATCAATAAGCCGAGCAAGGCCAGCAACGCCGCCGCCACAGTGGGCAAAGTCGTAATGGTGAAGCAAGCGCATAACAGCTCCCAGGAAAAGCGCGCCTTGGATACCGCGCAAAGATAAATCAGCATCACCGCCAGGGGAACCGCCATGGCGAACAGCTGGCAAAGGACCGCCGTCCCGCCGATGGACGCGCTGAGCCTTCCAATCACAGGCATAGCGCTTTCCAGGTATGCCGCGCCAACGGGCAGGCCGTAGCCTCCCATTCCTGAGGATACTGCGGAAAGCATGCCGATGCCCAGGCCCGTCAGGATGCTGTTTGCCAGTATCATACAGCACAAAAAGGTAAGCAGCAGGGCAAGCCCCGCCACCAGCGGCGCCGTATAGAAGTCCTTACGCTCCATCATGCCCTGAAGAACAGCTCCTGGATCCCGGAAGCTATCCCAGAGCATGGCTGGGATTTTCCGCACCGCGTTCAGGAAAGCGCCGGAGTCTTTCCTCCGGGCCTGAGATTGATAGTAGCCGCCGTATTCCTGCGGATATGGCTGTGACTGGGGGTTGTACTGGGCGTAGTTTTGTTGATAGCCGGTTGGATAGCCCTGTTCTTGGCCGGGCTGGCCATAACCCTGCGCTCCTCCATATCCCTGCACAGGAGGAACGGGAACGCCCTGGGCCTGATGACCATAGGCCATATGACCGACAGTCCCAATGGGCGCGTTGCATACATTGCAAAACTGAGCGCCCTGTGGAAGAAGGTTTCCGCATCGAGGGCAATTCATAGGCATGGCTCCTTTATTGCTGGTAACACAATGATATCACGGCGGCATTGACCCGTCAAGACAAGCCGGAACGCCAAACCGACCGGATGGCGTCGGCCAAGCCAGCGTCCAGAATATAGAGACGCATATACTCATCCTGTAAAATCTGTTCCCGGGGCAGTGCGCTCAGTGCTTCATGGAGGGCGGAAGCCGCGTAGTACCGCTCGTCCCAAAACTCCGGCTCCGTGGCAAGCATGGCCACGTTCATCTCCCGCAGGGCGGAGGGAACCTCTTTCGCCTGCAGGTTCATCAGCGGCACAATGGGGTTGGACGTAAGCACATAGCCTCTTGCCCGCAAAGGATACTGATACCCTGTCCGAGTAATGAGAATCTTCTGATCCGCCGGCACAAGGCGGCCAGCCAGCATCAGCAAGCCGTAACGTTCCAAAAAACCATTGTCCAGCAAAGCGCTCTTGTCCTCCATCACGTTCCGGCTATAGCGATAGAAGCTGTTGCTGTATCCGGTCTGATCCACGCCTTGAAAAAAAGCGAGCACGCACAATCCGGCGCAAAGCCAGGCCGGAAATTCTCGCCAACCCCTTCCTTGTAAAAGCCTGCGGGCCGCGGGCCGCGGCGAACGCCGCGTACGCAGTCTGTCCGCCTTCAAATGGAACCATGCGCAAAAAATGGGCCAGGATTCTTCCAGCGCGGCCAGGGCCGCGGGAATCATGGCTCCGGCAAACACGAACCATTGAAGGGTATACCGTTGCAGGGCGATAAACGCGCCGGAAAAGCTGTATAAACCGCTATCCAGCAATCCGGTCATGGGGGCCAGGGTACATAGGGTCAACAGGGACGCGAAGCAAAGATTTCCCGCAATCCGCTGTCCATTCTCGCTTCCCGGGTGTTTCAGGGTGCCGTTTGGCTGCGGGACACGGGTTTTGGAGCGTCTGCGCCATACCAGATAGATCAGTGCCGCCAGCAGCCCCGCCACGGCCAGCCTCATCCCCCACAGCCCAATGGGGGTGGCATAGGCCATCACGATATCGTACTTTGCCTGCCAGAAATTCAACTGCGTGGTGGTCTCCTCCAGCTTGTATTCTCCGGCCATGTATAAGTTGTACCAGGGGGCGGCGGTGTAGGTGGTCATTAACCGCCAGGGGGACATTTCGCCCCACTTTGCGAAACACCATAAATTTCCGGCAAAAGCGGCAAGGGTACCCAACCCGCCGGAAAAGGCGATACCCACAGCGGCCCGCAGCTCGCGTCCGGCCCGTTTTTTCCCGCCGGACAGCGCATCATACCAGCGGGTCAGCGCCCAAGCCGCCACCAAGAAGGGCAGTACCACAAAGCAGACCACATGCGTGCTCATCACGGTGAAGCAGACCGCAAACGCGGCCAACAGCTTAAGGACATACGTCTTCCATCCGCCCGGGCGCAGGGGTTGAAGTCCCGCAAAATACAACGCGGCCAGAAGCAGGGCCAGAATCCGCCAAGTATCCCTCGGCGCGGCCTGGACGGAGAAGAATAGGTTGGGCGCCAAATTGAGCAACAACGCTCCCAGCAAAACCCAACGCTTCCTTTCCCGGCAGAGGACCGCCAGCAGGGATGCAAAGGCAGCGGCCATGGCAAAGGATAGCAGTCCCAGGCCAAAAAGCAAGGGCTTATCATAGGGATATCCATAATCGGCGGGAGTGTGCATGAGGCAGTAAGCCATATAGACTTCCAGAGACGGAAAATGGCTGTTGCCACGGAAAAAGCCATCCCGCTCATCCTTTTCCAGCAGCTTTCCAAAATCCCGATCCTCACAATAGCGCTGAGCCAACGCCATATACTCGCCGGAATCCCCTGGGTTGGCGGCATTCATGCTGCCGCACAACCGCACGCAAACGGGAAGGAGAAGCAACGCCATCGCCAGGGTAAAACAAAGGGAGATTAGAGCCGGTTTATCAAAGGTACAAAGCCTGCGAATCAAGGCCCATCCTCTGGCCGGCAAAGACCGCAAGGCCTTCCGCCGCCGCCATAGAACACCCAGCAGGTATGCCCCGGCCAGGACGGGCGGACCGCCGATGTACAGAAGACGCGGAGCATGGGGCCATAGAACGGCCAGCGCCAGCGTCCAGAGATACTGAGCCATTGGTGTACAAGCCGCGCCGGTGAAAAAGCAAGCGATCCGGCTGCGCTTCCGCCACCAGCCGTGAACGGCAAATAACGTTCCCAAGGCGAGGGCTTGCATCACAAAACTCAATAAAAAT
>WRHG01000054.1 GCA_009783365.1 Clostridia bacterium
ATAGCACCACCTCATATACGCTGGCGGGGAAGTCCTTTTGCGCGGCGGTCTGCTGCGGCAGATACCCGATTTCGCTGGCGCGCAGCCCATCGGCGAACTCCACCGAGCCGGCGGACGGTGATTTTAGCCGAAGCAAACCCTTCATGAGCGTGCTTTTGCCGGAGCCGTTTTCTCCAACCACGCAGAGGTAGTCGCCGGAATTGACGGTGAAGTTCAATCCGCTGACCACGGTATGCCCCTCATAGGCAAACGCCGCATCCTTGCAAGCGATCAGGCGCATCACCACAGCGCCTCCTTCAGCGCGTCCACGTTTCGCGTCATCAAATCCACGCAGGTGACACCCTGTTCAAAGTCGCTCACGGCGATGTTATGACAAGCGTGCAGCAACAGCTTCTTTGCGCCGGTGGCATCACAGATCGCGTCAGCCATCTTTTCGTTGGCGAGTTCGATATGGAACACCACGGGGATACCTTCCTCCCGCACCTTGTCGATGAGGAAGGCGACGGTTTTCACACTGGGTTCGGTCTCTGTGGAGCAGCCCGGGAAAGCCGCGTAATACGTTAGTCCGTAATCCGCCGCAAGGTAGCGGAAAGGAAAGCGATCGCCAAACACCAGCGTTTTGCGCACGGCGTGATCCACCACATCCTGATACGCGGTATCCAGTGTACGGAGCTTTCTCGCGTACATTGCGGCGTTATCGCGGTAGATGTCGGCACCCTCCGGATCAGCCTCGGCCAGCACCTCGGCAAGTTGGAGCACGATCTTTTGGGCGTTTCGCGGAGACGTCCACACGTGCTCGTCGTACTCGCGCTCATCCCCGTCGTGTTCATGCTCCTCCTCGGGATCGGCCTCCATCCCTTCGACGATTTCCTCTTCAAGCACGTGCACGCAATCCACGAGAGCAACACTGCGTACCGTCCCTTCCTCTATTGAGCCGAGCACTCGTTCCACCCATACGTCGGTCGTTCCGCCGATGTATAGAAACAGATCGCTGCTGCGGATTTTGATGATGGATTGGGGCGTCGGCTCGTAGGAATGGCTTTCCACGCCGGGCGAAAGCAGCATGGTCACCTCTGCCCGTTCACCAACGACGGCCCTTGCAAAATCATAAGCCGGAAATACCGTGGCAACAACGTTTAGCTTGCTCGCTTTGGCGCTTTCACCGAATGCCGCAATGGAAAACAAGCCGCCTGCCGTCAACTGCACGATGAGTAAGCCTGTTATTATTCTTTTTTTTCGCATATAGTCCCTCCAAAGATCATGCGCGTAATCATACAAATGGGCACGGAAAACGCGTGTTCCCATGCGGGACACAACGTTTCCATACATCAGAGGAACATTTCAATTATTCATACGCGTTTTAAGGGTCACGGGAGTATTCGCCCAACCCCTGTCAAGGGTTATATGCAGCATGTGCGCACGGATGAACATCAGCGAGGCAAAGATGACGATAACCGCCGCCAACCCCGATCGTTTACTAAGCGCAAGAGCTTCTGTGATCTGCACGCAGACCAGACAATCCGGCTCGTATCCACAATGGCACTGCGAGTGCACAAGCATCAGCATAACGGCCAGCATGACGCCCGCCAGGAAGAGGAGGCACAGCGCAGCAGCCAACCATTTCCGCAAACGGCGTTGGTCCATATGCCTCACCTCTTTCATGCCTTTTCCCTTATCTAAGTCTAGCACGCGGCGCTTTGCTCGTCAATGGCTCAACGTACCTGTAAAACATATGGAAAAGGGAAAGGCTCGAGGGCCAGAGGCCATAACCCCTGCGGAACCGCCGCCAGAAGCGCATGGCCGCGGGAGGTATGATCCCGCGCACCCCGGGAAATCGGCTCCGGAAATCCTTTATTCAAGGGCATCGCCAGAAACGAAACGTTGCAGATTATCATTGTCCCATTCGTTTGAATATGCGATCGCATAAATAAGTCAAATAGGGAGACGGGGTTTTCTTTTGACCAAAATCCCACCCCTTGCATTTTGTGTAGACAGCCTCCGGTATGAATAACCCATTTTGATCCTGCCTGCTTTTTAACATTGCGGCCATTTCCATCAAACGCGCGTCTGACTTGACGGATTGAATGCGGCTCAGAATATCTAAAACGCTCACCAAATCATACCACATGGCAGGGGCCTTCAGCTTTCTGAAATCGGTTCCCATGTAGAACATATAAGGATGACGTTTTAAGCTGCTTTCCCATAATGAAAGTAAACCCATCGCCGTATTTGCCACAATATCGGATTCGCTGTATTCGGGAATAGCGGATAGTAATTTTAGCATCATCAGCGAAGCATACGGGCATGGATCATCCTTTCGCCCGGGCCCTCTGAATTTTCCAAACTCCTGTGAAACGGCGCACGGAAAACCTGAATCTCGATAGAAACCCGCAAGATAATCCACGCCTTGCTTTATGTGTTTTTCATAGTCAACACTTGCTTGGAGCAAAACAAATAGCAATAGCGGCGCGTCACAGAGGCACCAGCCGAATATGTCCTCACCGCTTCCTCCAAAGTGCTTGGGGATGTTGGTTAAGGACTGGTATACGCCGTTATCATCTTTGTGTTCCATGATTCTGTCAATGGCTGTCTGAATCTCCGTAACATCCATACCAAATCCGATATCCAATAGGAATATGAGTTTATGTATGGGTAAATCCGGATTCTTATGATTGCTCACAAGAATAGAGTGATAATCGGCTACGTCGTTTAAGTACGCTCTGATTTTGGAGTCGGAAAGCGCTTGTTGCCGCAAGCCCGTCAAGTTTGCTTTGTTTTCTTTCAAACTGTTGATTCTTACAGCGTATTGCAGCCATGCTTCTCCGTTTTGCAAAATAAAACCTATGGCATCCATATGGACAGTTTACAACAGGACGCGTGTTACGTCAACGGGTTACATTGCGCTCAAACTTGAGGGGTATGCGAGGCGGCGCTTTTGAGCCTTGTCAGCCGCAAAAGCGTATGGCGGTGGGAACATGCGTATTGACATTCCGTAAAAACAGGAGAGAAAAACCAGCCGCCCCTTCCCAACGCCGGTATGTTATGGTATAGTTATATCGCAAACGTATGTTCACATTCGTCGGGAGGTGTTCCTCATGCCCACTCAGGAAAAGCACACTTTTGACCAGTTTCTCACGCGTGTAAGCCCGGACGACCTGCCTTTCGTGCTGGAGCTGCATAAAAGCCTCGACGAAAGAGGTTATCGGACCAAGGTGGTGCTGGCAAAAAACGGTTATGTGCTCTCCTACTTGCATCCGAAGACCAAGAAAACCCTGCTGAACTATGTGTTTCGTAAAAGCGGTATGCTTATGCGCCTTTATGGCGACCATTTTCATAACTACCTGGATCTGGTGCGGAACCTGCCTGAGCCGGTACTGGCGCAGATCGGCGCGCATACGGATTGTAAACGGCTGCTGGACCCCGGCGCCTGCAGTTCCCGCTGTTCCATGGGCTATGCCTTCACGGTGGGGGACACGCTGTATCGAAAATGCCGGTATAATTGCTTTTTACTTCCCGTAAACGGCGGCACCGCTCCCCATCTGCGCGCGTTGGCGGAACAGGAAGCGCGGGCCCGGGAGACGGCGTAAGGCGTGGCGCGCCGTAGGGGTGAAAAAGCGGCGGAGCAGGAAAAGTATTCTTACAAAATTAAAATCTGTTGACAATATGCTATTCGTATTATATTATACCAATAGAATATAATACGGAGTGGTTACTATGTCGTTGCCTTTCGGATTGTTGGGGCTTTTGAACTATCAAGACAGCACAGGTTACGCTCTTTCCAAAATGTTTGAGGATTCGCTCAACAACTTCTGGCACGCGCAGTCGGCCCAAATCTACCGCGAGCTTGACCGTATGGAGCAAAAGGGCTGGGTGATATCACGGAATATCGTGCAGAGCAAGCGACCCAACAAACGGCTTTACTCGATTACGGAGGAAGGGCGCGGCGCGCTGCGGCAATGGCTTTGCGAAAGCATGCCGGCGTTTGAACACCCCCATGAACCGCTTTTGATGCGTGTATTTTTCGGCGCAAGCGCCCCGAAAGCCACGCTTGCGCTCCTCAATGCCTGCCGCGACATGTGCCTTGGGGCTTTGGAAACATATATTCAGCGCATACAAACAAATATCGACCGCTACGCGGCCGGCATCCCGGACGGTGAAGAGAGCCGTTTGTATTGGCAAATGACCTTGGACTTTGGCGTCATGCAAATGCAGGCAGTAGCGCAATGGGCGCAGATGTGTATTGATAAGCTGGAAAGGGAGATGGAGCCGTGAGAATATTATTATTATGCGACCGGGAAAGCGCGTACGGCAGCAACCTGCGGGACGTTTTGCGGAACCGGCTGGAAGACGCGGGACATGACGTGACAGCCGTGACGCTAAACCGCGAGAATGTAAAACCCTGCCTCGGGTGCTTCGGGTGCTGGACGAAAACGCCCGGCCGGTGCGCGATCACCGGCGACGATGCAAACAACATCGCTGAAAAGCAAATACGCTCGGACGCCGTGGTACTGCTAACCAGGATCACATACGGCGGCTTCTCGGCCGACCTCAAATCATTTCTCGATCGATCCATCCAAAACATAGCGTCCGACTTTGAGGTCTATCAAGGCGAAATGCGCCATAAAATGCGCTACGAGCGCTTTCCGATCTGGGTCGCGGCGGGTTACGGCGATGTGAGCGAAGAAGAACGGCAGGCCTTTGTTCATTTGGCGCGGCGCAACGCCTTGAATATGCGGCCTGCACATTCTTTGGCGCTGACGATGGACGGCGTCGGCGCGATTGAAAAAACGACGCATTCCATTCTGGCGTTTTTGGAGGCGGGCGTATGAAAGTTACGGCAATCAACGGCAGCCCAAAAGCAGAGGGTTCCATATCCGGGCTGATCATCAAGCACACGGAACAGATACTCGGCGAAAAAATGCAACTATACCACGCCTTGCGCCTCGTACAGGGCAAGACGGCGCATGAAACGGTAGAGGCGATTTTGGATGCGGATGTTTTGCTGGTCGTTTTCCCATTGTATGTGGACTCCCTGCCCGCGCCCCTTACCGAGCTGCTGACGCGGCTTGAAGATGCAGCGCGCTGTGTTTCCGTAAATACCCGCGTTTTTGCCATCGCCAACTGCGGCCTGTATGAACCGGAACATACTGCTTTGGCGCTGGATATGGTCAGGTTCTTTGCGGAGCGTTCCGGCTTTGAATGGGGATGCGGGTTGGGTATCGGGCGCGGAGGCATGCTTGCATCAATGGGAAAGAATTGGAGCGGCGGGCCTGTGAGCGGTGTGTACGCGGCGCTTTGCAATATGGCGGACGCCATGCGTGACGGGAGGCGCGAGAAAAATGGGTTTGCCGCGCCCAAATTTCCGCGCTTTCTCTATATCGCCGCCGCGAATATGGGTTGGCGCACGCAGGCAAGGCAGAACGGCGTTCGGAAAAGATTGAAGGCTCAACCGTACGCAAAAGGAAGCGGATGATCAGGCGCCTCAGCCCTTCAGCGCCTCCGGGTTCAGGCACAGAAGATCCTTCACCACAAACAGGCCGTCCTTGCGGATGAGCTCGCCGTCGAAGTACATCTCGCCGCCGCCGTACGCCGGGGTCTGGATGCAGATCAGATCCCAGTGGACGGCGCTCTTGTTGCCGTTGTCGCACTCGTCATAGCAGGCGCCGGGGGTAAAGTGGAAGGAACCCGCGATTTTTTCATCAAAGAGAGTGTCTTTGATGGCCTTTGTGACATAGGGATTCAAGCCGATGGCGAACTCGCCCACGTAGCGGGCCCCGGGGTCCGTGTCCAGGATGGCGTTGGTGCCGGCGCTGTCGCTGCTTTCCGCTTTTACAATCCTGCCGCTTTCAAAGGTGAGTCGGGTATCGTGATACACGCGTCCGTCATAGAGGCTGGGGGCGTTGAAGCGGATCACGCCGTTCACACTGTCCTTCACAGGGGCGGAAAACACCTCCCCATCCGGGATATTTACCTTGCCGTCACACTTGACGGCAGGCATGCCCTTGATGGAAAAAGTCAGCTTCGTGCCCGGGCCCGTGATGCGCACCTGGTCCGCGCGGGCCATACGGGCCGTCAGGGCGTCCATGGCCCGGCTCATTCCGGCGTAATCCAGTGTGCATACGTCAAAGTAGTGATCCTCGAAGGCTTCTATGCTTGTTTCCGCCAGTTGGGCCATGGAGGGCGTGGGATAGCGCAGCACCACCCAGCGGGTCTTGGGCACGCGGATCTCGCCGTGCACGGGCTTGTTATAGTGCAGCATGTACAGGCTCATTTGATCCCGCGGCACGTCGGCGGTTTCATAGCTGTTGCTGCCGCCGCGGATGCCGATGTACGCGTCCGCCTGGCTCATGCGTTCGCCGTCCAGCCGGGCCTCGCGGTCCCATTTTTCGGCTGTGCCCCCCAGTAGCAGCGCCCGCTGTACGGCGCTTTCCCGCAGAATCACCATGGGATCCGCGCCCACATGGTAGGCTTCCTCCACCAGCATTGCGACGAACTCGGTTTCCACGCCGAAGTTTTCAATCAGCACCCGCTGACCGGCTTTCAGTTCGCAGGAGTATTGGATCAGTTGTCTTGCCAGCTTTTGCTGTCTGGGGTCCTTCATCGTCTGTCTTCCTCCCATGTTTTTCAATGATGCGCCAATACAGCCTGGTCACAGGCTGCTCCACGCCAAAGGTGACCGCCATGGCCGCCAGAATCGCTATGCTGAAGCACGCCGCGGTATATGCCTGCTGCATGGGCAGGCTGCCGTGCAGGGTGTCCGGAAACCAATCCCCGGCGATCAGGGCCGCCAGGGGCTGGTGCCAGATGTAAAGATTAAAGGAAATCGCAGCCAGAAAGCGCATCAGCCGATTGTCCAACAGCTTTTGCAGGAACCGTGGCATCAGGGCGGCGCCCAGCATGGCCGAGAGCAGGGACAGGGCGAACGGAAAGCGTACACGAAGTTGAGATAGGCGCAGGGCTTCAATGCCCTCACGGCTGTTGTGAGTCTGGATTCGCAGTACCGCGCAAGCAGCCGCGCAACCTGCCGCGAAGACGGCCAGCGCCGCCCACGCCCTCCCACGGCGCCGGGTTTCCGGACGGTTTTTAGACGGGTCACAAGCGCGAACATATAGGATGGCGCCCAGCATGCCCAGGGCATACACATCCAAAAAGGCGGGCATCTGGTTCACCAGGATGGCCAGGGATGGGAGGCCGGCTGAACCGGCGCCAGCGCCGTAATAGAGCAGCGCCCGGAACCCCAGGCCCGTCGCCCCCATGGCGGAGAGGGTCCATACGGGCTTTTTTTGAGCGGCTTTGGCCAAAAACGGGAAGATCAAGTAGTATTGCATTTCCACGGCCACGGTCCATAGGGCTCCGTTCAGCGGCGTGTGCAGATAGGTTTCCGTCCAAAAAGTGAAAGTAAACGTCAGGTGGGTAACGATATCCTTGGCCGCTGCGGCGCCGTCCCGGTAGGCGCCCCTGGGCAGCGCCGCTAAAAAGAGCAGCGCCAGCACCGAGAGCAGGTAGGATGGCAGGATGCGGATCAGCCGGTTTCCATAATACCGGGGAAGGCTTGGTATGGGCGTTCCCATAGCGCTACGCCGGGCATAGGGCAGGTATAACAGAAAGCCGCTGAGCAGAAGCATACCGTCCACAAACAGATAACCGGAACGGGTGATGGAATCCAGGTCCAACGGTATGCCTAAAACCGTAAAACGCTGCGGAAGCCAGCCCAGCTGCCAGATGTGGTAATTGCAGATGAGGAGCGCCATCAGGGCTCGAAACCCATACAACACCCCAATGGGGCGGGCCGTGGGTACTGCCCGCTCGCCGGCGGCGGGCTCCGGGCTCATGGCTCGTCCTCCTGTACGAGCATGCTGTTTGCGCCGTCTTCCGCGGGTGGAAGCGGCTGCTGCGGCGTTCCGGCAGTAGCCGCCCCGGATGAATCCGGCGCATCGGGCCCGGGGTTAACCCGGGTGTACTTGTTTACCCCGTTTGAGGATATCTCACGCAAGGTCATCGCTTCCTTGGAAATGTTGGTGAGCTTGTGGGTCAGGGTCATGGCCTCCCGGCCGGAGCCCGTCCACACGGAATAATTGTCCACGGAAAAGGCCAGTTCCTGGCCGTCGAGAGCGCAGGTTCCGTCTGTGCGGAACAAGGCTGTTTTTCCCGATGCGGATATCCATTCCCCCAAAATCAGGTAGGCCCGGCGTTCCAGCTTTTTGTCCGCCACATCCCGATATGCGGGAATCCGTTCGTAGTAAGGCAGCGCCTCATAGGGCTTTCCCTCCCGGTACAGCTGTTCCGCATAGGCGTAGCAAGCCTGGTTGTATATATTCTTTAAATCGTTGTAGGGGACCGGTATATCTTGAAGTTCAAGCCCGTCCAGGACCAGAAGAACAGCCGGATAATCCTTGGCGGCAAAGGCATCCCGGGCGGATTCAGCCACCGTGCCCACATACTGCCGGTAACATTCCTCCGTTTGGGCCGCTGCGTCCCGGTACGCCCCCAGAGCGGAGAATACCCTGGCCGACTGCGCCAGATTTCCGTCCCTCTTCAGCTGCTGGCCCAACTGGTACCGGCAGTCCAGGTAGCTTTCCCTGGCGTCGCCCTCGTTTCCCAAGGCAAGGTAAAGCTCGCCGGCTCCCGCCAGATCACCCTGTTCCTTTCTTCTCAAGGCTTCCGCGAAAGTGACCTCCGTTAATTGAGCCCGGGCTTCGCTGTTCTGAGGCAGAGTTGCCAGCAGTACCGCCGCGTTTTGGTAGTCTCCGTCCTCTTTTTGCCGCATGGCCAGTTCAAAGGTGGCAGCCTGCAGCAACTCCTGCGCGTCCTTGTACTTGCCCAAGCCGGAGAAACCCTCCGCGGCCGCGGCATACTCCCCGGCGGCGAGGGCGCTCTGCGCCTGACTGTAGCGGCATTGTTTCAGCTTTTCGTCGCTGTCCGCGTAGCTGCCCAGAACCTCGAAAAGAGATGCGGCCCGGGCATAATCCTCTTCCGCCATCAGCATGCCGGCCCATTGATAGCGGGTCTGATTCAACAGCCTCGCCCCGTCCTGAAAGCCCTGCAGTTTTTCCAGCAAGGACACGGCTTCCGCCAGGTTGCCATCCTTCGCTTCTTGTTGGGCCAGCCGGTATTCACATTCCTGAGTCCGCGAGTATGAGTCCCGGTACAGCGGGATGGAGGCGAACAGGGCCGCCGCCGCCGCCGGATCCCCGGTCAGCAGGGCAAACTCCCCCTGCCGGTATACGCATTCCCAGCCCAGGCTCTCGCTGTCCAAATACGGGACGATCAGGCTAAAAAGCTCCGCCGCCTTCGCGTAGTCACGCGTCCGCAGCCGCTGGGAAGCGGCCTGATACAGGATGTCGTTGGCCTTCAAAGCCGCGTCCCGGGTATCCCCCGCCCGCTGGTACAAAAGCCCCGCTTCTTCCAGTTTTCCCTCTGCGAGGTGCGTTTCCGCCAGGGTATAGCAGGACTCCCGAAGCCGCCGGGGCGCGTCCTCGTACTCATCCAAAGCTTCGTAATGCAGGATGGCTTGGGCGTAATCGCCGCTTTCTTCGGCGTCACGGCCGCGGCTGTACTGGCAGGCGAGGGCCTTTTCAGCCGCGTCCCTGTACTTGCCCAGACCCTCAAAAAGAACCTGGGCGGCGGTATAGCCATCCTCCTCCATCAAGCGCGCCGCCTGCCGGTAGGTGACTTCCTGCAGCTTTTCCGCGCTGTCCCCGTATTCTCCAAGTTCTTGAAAATGCGTCGCGGCGGAATCATACGCGCCCTCCGCCAAAGCCGCCTCGCCCATCCGATAGATGGCTTGCCGGTTTTGGCTGTGGCTGTCCTCATAGTCATCCAGCGCCAGGAAGGCGTCCGCCGCCCTTTGAAGGCTGGCGGTATCGCCTGCGTCCAGCCAGGCCTGGGCTTCCAGGTAATCACTCCGCAGCCTCAGGCCGGCCGCGTCCCCATAGCCGACCATCGCGGCGAACGCTTCCCGGGCCTCGCTGTACCTGCCATCGGCCAGCAGCCCCTCCGCGTAGCGGTAGCGCTGGGCCGGAATCATCCATAGGAGGGTTGTTACCGCGATCGCCGCCAGTACGACGATCCCCGCCGCCGCCCACAGCAGCCTCCTGCGCCGTAGCTTTTGCTGCCTGGTGGCCTTTTCCCGCGCCTCCGTCAGCTTGCCCGCGTCCTCCCGGGCTTTCTGGGCGATGACGGACAGCTTTTGTTCATGCACGGCGATGTACTGGTCTACCTGCTGCTGCCGATAGTTGGTGAAAACCGCCTTTGCCCACCGGCCGCAGCGGCAGCAGCGGCGGCTGTTCCTGGCGTTCGGCCTGCCGCAGACGCAAAGCCACACATGATCCTGTTCCTGGGGATAGCCCACCGCGTCCTGCCCGGCGATAAAGCGGAGTTGATCCAGCCTGCGCCCCGCCGCCAGAGCGTTGGGCCGGTATTCGTAGAGGGGCTGGCTCCCGCGCCGCCAGATGGTGGCATCGTCAAACCAAACCTTTTCTACCACCAGTTCCACGTTGGCTACATCCTGCCACTGGCTGGGCAGCAGCGTGATGCTGAACCGTTCGCCCGCGGCCGCGGCCAGGCCCTGCACCCGCTCGTTTTGCTGGAACAGCAGTTTGTCCTCCCGGTCGTGACAGACCAAGGTCACCTGTATGGAGATGGCCACCTTATCGCTTACGTTGTTCAGAACAAACGTACATTCCTGTTCATCCTGTTTGGGCGTGGAATATTGCCACAGTTCCACCG